>NZ_JBNAGK010000011.1:0-240896 GCF_049803835.1 Tropicibacter sp. S64
TGTTGCAACCAAGTAGAAATGTCGCGTGGTTGACAAAGCAGAAATGTCCCACCTGGAGCGCCGTGAGCGCAGCCGGGCAGGGCGGAGACCTCACGTATCGGAGCCCTGACCGGCTGCGCGGTTGGCCTTGCGCTTGCGATCGGCGAGCGTGTTCCATCCTGTATTGCGGCGGCCGGTCGGCTCGTAGATCGTCCGCTGTCTGCCGGCGCGTTTCTTCTTGGGTGGGGCCTTGTCCTGCTCGGCCTTGATGTGCTCCAGCACGGCGCTCAGGTGCTTGTTCTCGGTGATCGCGGCGTGGGTCACGCGCTGGTCCATGTCGAAAATCCGGTACGGTAGAGAAATGCCTTTCCAGCGGAATTCCAGAGCGCCGTCCTCGTGCTCATAGCTGTCGATGTACTTGCCGGGGAGGTCACGGCTGAGGTCGTTCTCTTCCAGGATGATCCGGTGCCGGTCGTAGGAAAAGGCAAGCTGGGCACCGACATAGCGCTCATCCCTCAGGCACAGGATCTCGCGCAGGCGGTCCGGTTCCGTGTTCAACGCACGGTGCAGATCGTCGGGCCGCCGCGGGGCTTTTGCGAAACGCGCGTTGTAGCGCTGCATGAACCCCGGCAGGAAAGCGTTCCCCGCGGCCATATCAGAGATGCCCGCCAGCCTCAGCTCCTTCACCAGCCGATCCTGCAGCGTGCGATTGGCGCGTTCGACGCGGCCCTTGGCCTGAGAGCTGTTCGCGCAGAGGATCTCGATGTTCAACTCGTTGAGCGCGCGCCCGAATTGGGTGGTACCATGGCCTGTCTTTGCGCCTTGCTTCGCCACCCGGAACACGCTGTGCTTGTCGCTGTAGAAAGCCACGGGACGACCATGTTCATGCAGGTAGCGTTCCAAGGCACCGAAGTAGCTGAACGTGCTTTCCGACGTCACGAATTCCAGGTGCATCAACGTGCTGGTCGCATCATCCACGAATACCAGCAGTGTGCAGGGCGGCCCGCGGTCCTCGAACCAGCGGTGATCGGAGCCGTCGATCTGGATCAACTCACCATAGCATTCCCGGCGCAGGCGCGGCTGGTGAAACGTGCGGCGCTGCTTTCTCGAAAGCCAGATCCCGGCGTCTTGCATCCATTTGCGCAGCGTCTCCCGGGACACCTTCAGGCCATGGTCCTCGGCCAGCTTCTCGGTCGCCAGCGTCGGTCCGAAATCAGCGTACTGTTCCTGCACCAACGTGACGGCCAAAACGCGCACCGCCGGATCGATCCGATTATTCGATGGCCGACCGCGCGCCTTGTGCCGGATCGCAGCCGGTCCGTTGGTTCGAAAGCTCTTCAACAGACGTTGGACTTGTCTGCGGCTCAGCGCCAGAAGGTTCGCCGCATTCGTTGCCGTCATGCGGCCTTGCACGACCTGGCTCAAAATTTCGACACGGTTCAGGTCTCGTTCGCTCATAAGCACCAATCCCACGGTCCACTCCAATCCTGTCAGCAACAGGGGAAGTGTGACACTTCTGATTTGCAGATGTGGGACACTTTAACTTTGCGGCTACAGAATTGGATCCGATAATCCTGATTATGTTGCTTACGACTCCTTTTGGTACGCCCTTCATAATATATCAGAAATAGCTGCCTTCAACTGACAGTCAGCCACGTCGCCATGCCATCGGCTTGATGGCTGAGCATGTGGCAATGCAGCATCCACGCGCCCGGATTGTCGAGGACGGCGGTGATGGCGCGTGTCTCTCCCGCCGCCAGCAGGGTCGAGTCGCGCAGTGGCCCGAGGTCTCCCGAGGTGTCCAGTTCGTGGAAATGGTGGCCATGCAAGTGCATGACATGGGGAAAGCCGGTGCGGTTCTCGATCTCGATGCGCATGGTCTGGCTGCGCTTTGCCGCGATCAAGGGACGGCTTGGAAGGCCCGACACGTCGTTCAGCGCCCATGTTCCAGTGCCGCGATGCGCAGGCGCGCCCGCGCCGCCTTGCAGCACCAGCCTTGTGGTGTGATCCGGCGTGCCGGGACGGGTCATGCGGTTTGGCGGCAGGGTCGGGATCGGCGCAGTCGAGGGGCTGCGCGTGCCGGTCACTGTCAAATGCCCCAGCAAGTCGTTCGCCCCGTCATAGGTGTCGCGCAGCGCCACCGGGCCGGTCACATCTGCGATCACGTCGCAGCGTTGACTGGGGGCCAGCGCCATCGGCGCCAGCGCCTGCGGGACCTCCAACGGCATCCCGTCCAGCGCCACGATCTTGCCCGCCAGCCCGGTCACGGACAATCGATAAATGCGGTCGATGGACGGGTTGATGATCCGCAGGCGCAGCCTGTCGCCTTGCTGCACGCTGTTCCGCGACAGGATCGCGGTCTTGATATTGCCAAGCCGTCCCTCGGTGGCAAAGCGCGCGGGATCGAAGCTGTCATCAAACTGACCGTCCGCATCCAGCAGCAGGTCGAACAACTGCACGGTGATGTCGTGGTCGACGGCGGGCGGGTCGCGTTCCTCGACGATGAATGCCCCGAAGAGGCCCCTGCTGACTTGTTCATACGACAGATAATGCGAATGGTACCAATAGGTTCCCGCATCGGCTAAGTCGAACCGGTAGTCAAAGCGTTCGCCGGGGATGACCACATCCTGCGTCAGCACGTTCACGCCGTCCATGCGGTTGGGCACGCGCAGCCCGTGCCAATGCACCAAGGCCCCGTCGTTCAGCCCATTGTCCAACCGGATCTGCGCCGTATCACCTTGGCGGTAGCGGATGTCCGGCCCCGGCACCCCGCCGTTGAAGCCCAGCATCGGCAGGCGCCGCCCGGCGACCTGCGTGACGATCTCTTCGGGGCGCAGCGTAATGCGGGAGCCGCCCAAAGCTGGCGTCGCCAAGCAGGCGGCCAGCAGGGACAAGGCCTGTCGTCGGTTCACCTTCATGGAAACCCCGTTATCCAAAATTGCGGAGGCGCTTTTCAGACAGGCGCGGACAAAGGTCAACCAACCCGCCGGGGCCTCACGCGGTCGTCACCTTGGGGTGCAGGGTGACGCGGGCGCCGATCTCGACCCGTTCATACAGGTCCTTGACGTGCTCGTTGGTCAGCCGCGCGCAGCCGTTGGACACGGCGCTGCCGATGGTCGAGGGCGCATTGGTGCCGTGGATGCGCAGATAGGTGTCACGCCCCTGATCGTCATGCAGGTACAGCGCCCTTGCGCCGAGCGGATTGTTCGGGCCGCCCTTCATGCCGTTCTTGTATTTGGCATATTTCCCCGGATCGCGGCGGATCATCGACTGGGTCGGGCGCCACCACGGCCACTTGGCCTTGCGCGCGACAGTAAAGACGCCGGATTCGTACAGCCCCTTGCGCCCGACGCCCACGCCATACCGGATCGCCGCCCCGTCCTTCCCCATCAGATACAGGTGGAACTCGTCCGGCACCACGTGGATGTCCCCAGGCAGCCAGTCTGTGCGACCGGTCTGCACGGCCGTCGGGTTGAAGTGGTCGGGCAATGTGACCTGATGGGCGCGCGCCAGCGTCGGCGCGGCCAAGGCCATGGCCAGCCCCGTTATGATCGTGCGGCGTGTATATCCAGTCATGACATCTCCTGTTCTCGCATGCGTTTCAGAAGGCCAGCCCACAATGCCTGCGCCCAGTCAAATGCCCGTGATCTTGCCCTGCGCAGGCGCGTATGTTCCCCCGAAAGCACGAAATTCGGGCCATTTTGGAACCCTCCAGCGCTGGAAGGGCGTTTGTTCCACACGGAACCTAAGCAGGAGAGGCTCAATGAAATATTCCAGATTTTTCCTGATGATCGGCATGTCGACGCTGGTGATGTTCGTGCTGATGTATCTGAACACCTACCTTCTGGGCCACGTCTTCTTTTCGGAAACGCGGGCCTGGATGGCACTGCTGATGGGGGCCACGATGGCATTCGTCATGCTGTCCTTCATGCTGTCGATGTATACGAACAAGGCGCTCAACGCGGGCATCTTCGTGGGCTCCGTCGTGGTCTTTGCGCTGTCGCTCTGGCTGGTGCGCAGTCAGGTCACGGTGCAGGACCGGTCTTTCATGCGGGCGATGATCCCGCACCATTCGATTGCCATTATGACCTCGTCGCGGGCCGAGATCACCGATCCGCGCGTAGCGAAATTGGCCGAGGCCATCGTCTATGCGCAGGACAAGGAAATCGCCGAGATGCGCTATCTGATCGCGGATATCTCTGCCAATGGCGAGGCCGCGCCGACCGGCGAGACCGCCGCGCCCGAGGTGGTCGATGCGGCGCAGGCCCTGTCGACCGAGGTGATCGCCACTGTCGACCCGGAATTCCTGACCGCCGACGACATCGCCAAGGCCCTGCCCGACGGCGCCACCTGCCGATTTACCTACACCGCCACCAGCCCCGCCGTTCTGGCCGTGGGCGAGGATGCCGCAGTGATCAAAATCAGCGGCGACCTCGTGCGCCTTGACCGGCAGGGTGACGGCTTTGCCGCCGACCCATTGCGTGCGGAGCTGCACAAGGGTGATGACCTGACCGATCTGATCGTGACGGCCGGGCCGGATTACACCGCCGGATTCCGCGGCCAATACTCCTGCGAAGGAGGTCAGTGATGCCCAAGAACACGCAAACCGCCACGCTGTATCGGATGGTCATGCCCGACCACCTCTGTCCCTTTGGTCTGAAATCCAAGGACTTGCTGGAACGTCAGGGCTACAGCGTCGATGACCACCACCTGACCACGCGCGAGGAAACCGAGGCGTTCAAGAAAGAACACGGGGTCGAAACGACGCCGCAGACCTTCATCAAGGGTGAACGCATCGGCGGATATGACGACCTGCGCGTGCATTTCGACATTGATCCGCCCAAGGAGGAACAGAGCGACACCAGCTATCAGCCGGTCATCGCGATTTTTTCCGTCGCCGCGCTGCTGGCGCTGGGGTTGTCGTGGCACCAATACGGCACGGTCCTGACGGCGCGCGCGCTGGAATGGTTCATCTCGCTGTCGATGACGATCCTCGCGATCCAGAAATTGCAGGACGTCGAGAGTTTCTCGACCATGTTCCTGAACTACGACCTGCTCGCCCGCCGCTGGGTGCCCTATGGCAAGGTCTACCCGTTCGGCGAGGCGCTGGCGGGCATCCTGATGACCGCCGGAGCGCTGACATGGCTGTCGGCCCCGGTCGCGCTGTTCATCGGCACGGTTGGCGCCGTCAGCGTCTTCAAGGCTGTCTACATCGACAAGCGCGAGTTGAAATGCGCCTGCGTCGGCGGGTCGTCGAACGTGCCGCTGGGGTTCGTGTCACTGACCGAGAACCTGATGATGATCGCGATGGGCCTGTGGATGGGCAGCAGGGCGCTGTTCGGGTGATGGTCTCAAAAATGCCTGTTTTTCAGGCGCCTAGATGCTCGGCACGGAAATTTTGGCCACACGTTTTGGTGACTTGCCGGGTGTCGTTTTCTCGCTTATCGATTCACGAATGTCTCACTGGATTCGCGCACTTCTGGTCAAATTTCAGGTCGTCGCCCTTTTTCTGGCGATGGCCCTGATGCCGTCCAACGCGTCCGCGATGATCCTGTGCGACGGACACGAGGCGACCATTGAGCAGGCGCACGACCACGCCAGTCAAACAACGGACCACGCGGTTGATCACGCTGCGGATCATTGCGCATCGCATATTTGCGTCCTCGGCGATCTACGCTCAGCCGATGCGGAGGCGCCGCGCGCCATTCGAGTGTCGATCCGGTCCTGGGACATAGCCTCGCTTGTCATCACCGCAATTCCCGAAGGTTTGCAGCGCCCCCCACGTGCCTGATGCAGCCCCGCCGCGGCGATTCGCCTGCGGATAACTGCATCTGACACGACGAGGGACTACCAGTGAAACTTGCTATTGCGGCTGGATTGCCGCTGCTCGTGGGTGCCTGTGCGGCACTTCCCGAGCTTGACACCGCGCCTGGGTTGACGGCCGCGTCTGTGACGCCGCCTGCGACCATGGCGCAACCTGGACCGAATGTGGCCTATCTTGGCTACCGGCTTCAAGAACCCGCTGACTGGCGCAGCCTGAACGATGCACAGCGGGAGGGCGGCAAATGAAACTGCCGTTGATGCTCGGCGCGGCGCTGCTGGTGGCAGCCTGCGCCAATCCCGCTGTAATCGAGCGCGCAAAGGCCGACCGTGCCGGTTTCGTCAGCGTCGAAGAGGGCGCCCGCAAGGCCGTCGGGGCTGTGCCCGTTTGGAACCAGTCCGCTGCCGATATCGAGGCCACGGAAAGGCGCGTGCACGCCCTGGTCCATGGCAAGACGATCAGCGCCGATACCGCAGTGCAGGTCGCGCTGATCAACAACCGCGCGCTTCAGGCCAGCTTTGCCGAGCTGGGACTGTCTTCGACGGACCTGTGGGAGGTGGCCATGGGCCCGGTGCCCACGCTCGGCGTATCCGTTTCGGGCCTGGCGGGTGACGTGACCCGCACGCTCGAGGCGACCGTGGCGGGCGCGCTTCTGGATCTTGCAACGACCAAGCCGCGTACCCAGCTGGCCGAAGTCCGCTTTCGCCAGGCGGAACTGGCGGCGCTGGCACAAACCATTGACCTTGCCGTGGAAACCCGCCGCGCCTGGATCGAATCGGTCGGGGCCTTCGAGGCGGCCGCGCTGATCGGACAGACCCACGGCACGGCCGAGGCCGCATCGGAGCTGGCGGTGCAGTTGGGCCGGACCGGCGCCATGAACAAGGCCGACCAGGCGCGCGAACATGCCTTTACCGCAGAACTGGCGGCTGAACGCGCCGCCGCCCGGCTGGAGGCACAGCTGGCCAAGGAAAAGCTGCTGCGCCTGATGGGTCTGTGGGGGAGCGCCACCACCGTCTACGTGCCCGATGCGCTGCCCGCCCTGCCGCGCGGTCCGCGCGCGGCAGGCAACATTGAGCAGCAGGCACTGGCCAACCGCGTCGACCTGGCCGCGGGCAAGCTGGAACTGCAGGCCATCGCCTTGGATTATCGTCTGACCGGCAAGACCCGCATGGTGTCCGACGCGGCGCTGGTCGCCGGGGTCGAGCTGGAGCGCGCCAACGGCGAAACCGAGGCCACGCCCGCGCTGGCGCTGGATTTCGAAATCCCGCTGTATGACACTGGCCCGCTGGTGTCGAAACGCGGCCGCATGGCCTACCTGCAGGCGGCGAACACCCTGGCACAGCAGGCCATCGACGCGCGGTCGGACGCGCGCATGGCCTACAAGGCGGTCACGGGGCGGCACAACATCGCGCGACATTGGCGCGACCAGGTACTGCCGCTGCGCCGCCAGATCGATGAAGAGGCGCTGCTGTCCTACAACGGCATGCTGACCTCTACCTTCGAACTGATCGCCGACGCGCAGGAGGGGCTGGACTCCCGGCTGTCCGCCGCCGAGGCCAAGCGAGACTACTGGCTCGCCGAAACCGAAGCGACCGCCGCGATCTGGGGCGGATCCGTAACCCTGTCCAAAGGAGGGGAAGAATGATGAACCGTCGTCAATTGCTGGGCGCCGGGCTGACCGCCGGTGCCGGTGCCGTGCTGGCCTCGGCCGCCGCCGCGGAAACCCGTTTCCGCGACCTGCCAGAGGCCGCCTTTACCGACATCCCCTACACGCAGGTGCCAGACCGTCCCATGACCGGACTGGATTATAACCCGGTCGTGACGCTGAACGGCTGGTCCCTGCCGTGGCGGATGAACGGCAACGTGAAGGAATTCCACCTCGTCGCCGAGCCGGTCGAGCGCATCATGGCGGATGGCATGATGGCGCGGCTGTGGGGCTATAACGGCCAATCCACCGGCCCCACCATCGAGGCGGTCGAGGGCGAGCGCGTGCGCATCTACGTGACCAACCGCTTGCCGGAACACACATCCGTGCATTGGCACGGGCTGATATTGCCTTCGGGGATGGACGGCGTCGGTGGCCTCAGCCACCCCGCGATCCCGCCGGGCAAGACCTTTGTGTATGAGTTCGACCTGACCAAGTCCGGCACCTTCATGTACCACCCGCATGCGGATGAGATGGTGCAGATGGCCATGGGCATGATGGGCCTGTTCATCGTGCATCCGCGCGACCCGGCCTTCATGCCGGTGGATCGGGATTTTGCGTTTCTGCTGGCGGCCTACGACATCGATCCCGGCACCTACATCCCGCGCGTGGCCGAGATGACCAACTTCAACATGTGGACCTGGAACAGCCGGATTTTCCCTGACATTGATCCCTTGGTGGTGAACAAGGGCGACCGGGTGAGGGTGCGCTGTGGTAACCTGACGATGACCAACCACCCGATCCACATGCACGGCTACGACTTCCATGTCACCTGTACAGATGGCGGCTGGGTGCCCGAAACAGCCCGCTGGCCGGAGGTCAGCATCGACATTCCCGTCGGTGCCATGCGGGCCTATGAATTCGACGCAATCCACGAAGGTGACTGGGCGATCCATTGCCACAAGTCACACCACACGATGAACGCCATGGGCCATGAATTGCCCACGGTGATCGGTGCCGACAAGACCCGACTGACCCAGATGATGCGCCGCCATCAGCCCGGTTACATGCCGATGGGCACCGCCGGAATGGCCGACATGGGCGAGATGTCCATGGAAATCCCCGAGAACACCATCCCGATGATGGCGGGCTGGGGACCCCATGGCCCGCTGGAAATGGGTGGCATGTTCAGTGTCGTGAAGGTCCGCGAGGGCATCGACCGCGACGATTACAGCGATCCCGGCTGGTATCAGAACCCGCCCGGAACCGAAGCCTACGAATGGACGGGCGAGCTGCCCGAACACGCAAGCAACACCAGCCCCAAAACCGTGATCACGCCGCGCGGCGGCGTGCGGCAGGGTTGATGCAAGAGCACAGGAGAAACGCGCTCATGAGAACTGCACTTCTGATACTGGGGCTGGCCATGGCGCCCGCCCTGGCCCCTGTCCCGGGCTTGGCAGACGCCGGACATGGCAGCGGGCAGATGGCCGTCGGCATGCCCGCCATGCACGGCCATGAACCCACCCGCACGATCGACGTCATCATGCGGGAGGATTACGACAAGGACGCGCCTTTCGTCTTTGAACCCTCGGCTGACATGGTCTTTGCGGCGGGTGAAACCGTCCGTCTGCACATCGTCAACATGGGCGAGGAAACCCACGAGTTCGTCATGGACACGATGGCGGAAAACGCCGAGCACAAGGTGTTGATGGCAAAGTTCCCCGAGATGGAACACGACGACCCGAACTCGGTACGACTGGATCCCGGCGAAGAGGCCGACATCCTCTGGACCTTCAACAAAGCGGGCAAGTTCGAATTCGCCTGCCTCCTGCCCGGCCACTACGAGGGCGGCATGCACGGCGCCCTTATCGTCAACTGATCTTCAATCCACAGGAAATCCAAAATGAACAAACTTCTGAAACTGTCCGCCGCCATGATCCTTGCAGCCGGGGCCGCGTTGGCTGAGGGCGACCACCCGATGTCCTCGGGGACCGTAACCAAGATCGACACCAAGTGGAACAAGGTCACAATCGATCACGGCCCGCTGGAAAATCTCGACATGCCCGCCATGAAGATGGTGTTCGATCTGTCCGATCCGACCATGCTCGACGGTTTGAGCGAGGGTGCCAGGATCACCTTCCTTGCAGAGCGGGTGAACGGTAAACTGACCGTCACCGAACTGTCGAAGTGAAACTGCTGCGCGCCCCTGTTGCGGGGCGCGCTTGCACGTCAGGCTTGGTTCGCGTCGCTGCGCGCCAGATCCTGAAGGATCGGGCAGTCGGGGCGGTGATCCCCGGCGCAGGCGTGGATCAGCGTGTCGAGGGTGGCGCGCATGGATTGCAGCTGCGCGATCTTCTCATCGATCTGCCGCAGGTGTTCCTCGGCCACCGCCTTGACCTGCGCACTTTCGCGGTGATCGTCCTCATACAGCGCCATCAGCGTCCGGCAATCCTCGATGGTGAAGCCAAGCGCGCGGGCCCGGCCCAGAAAGGCCAGCTTGTGCAGGTCGCTTTCGCGGAAGCTGCGATAGCCGTTTTCGCTGCGCTGCGGGCGGATCAGCCCGATATCCTCGTAATAGCGGATGGTCTTGGGCGGCAAGCCCGATTGGCGGGCGACGTCTCCGATGTTCATTCTTGCCTCCTTATTCCGCCGGGGCGGCCACGGGCGCCGCGCCGCTGCGGGCCGGATCGGCCCGTTCCGACATCGCGGGCGCGACGCGGCGCAGGCGCAGCGCGTTGGTCAGGACAAGGACCGAGGACAGCGCCATCGCCCCCGCCGCCAGCATCGGCGACAGCAGCACACCCCAGACCGGGTACAGGGCCCCTGCCGCCACCGGGATCAGCGCGGTGTTGTAGGCGAAGGCCCAGAACAGGTTCTCGCGGATGTTGCGCATGGTCCGGGTCGAGACCTCGACCGCGTTGACCACCCCGCGCAGGTCGCCCGACATCAAGACCACATCGGCGGATTCGATGGCCACGTCGGTGCCGGTGCCGATGGCAATGCCCACATCCGCATGGGCCAGCGCGGGGGCATCATTGATGCCATCCCCGACAAAGGCGACGCGGCGGCCTTGGCGCAAGGCCTCCAGCGCGGCGACCTTGCCATCGGGCAGCACCCCGGCGACGACATGATCGATGCCGGTTTCGCGGGCGATGACATCCGCCGTGGCCTGCTTGTCACCAGTAATCATGGCGACGGTCAGCCCCTTGGCGCGCAGGGCGGCGATGGCCGCCTTGCTGGCGGGTTTCACCGGATCGGCCACACCGATCACCGCCGCGACCTGCCCGCCGATGGCGGCGAACAGCGCGGTGCGGCCAGTCTCCGCCAGTTCCGCCTCGCGATCCGCCAAGGCACTGACATCCACACCTTCACGCGTCATCAAGCGGTCGGCACCGATCAACACCTCCCGGCCCTCGACCTCGGCGCGCACACCGTAGCCCGTGACCGAGGCAAACCCCGCGATCTGCGGCAGGGTCATCCCCTCGGCCTGTGCGGCACGCACGATCGCCTCGGCGATCGGGTGCTCGGACTGCGCCTCGACAGCGGCCACCACGGGCAGCACCCCGGCGCGGTCAAAGCCCGGCGCCAGCACGAGGTCCGTCAATTCCGGGCGACCCTCGGTCACGGTGCCGGTCTTGTCCAAAGCCACGACCTGCACGCCATCCAGCGCCTGCAACGCGTCACCCTTGCGAAACAGCACGCCCAGTTCGGCGGCGCGCCCCGTGCCCACCATGATCGAGGTCGGCGTGGCAAGACCCATCGCACAGGGGCAGGCAATAATCAGCACCGACACACCCGCCACCAAAGCCATGGTCAGCGCGGGCTGCGGCCCGACGACCAACCAGACCAGCACGGTCAGCACAGCGACGCTCATGACGGCGGGGACGAACCACAGGGTGATGCGGTCGACCAAGCCCTGAATCGGCAGCTTTGCCCCCTGCGCCTCTTTGACCATGCGGATGATCTGCGCCAGCGTCGTATCCTGCCCGACGCGCCCCGCGCGGACCGTCAGGCTGCCGGTGCCGTTGACCGTGCCGCCGGTCACGCTGTCGCCAATGTCCTTGGCCGCCGGAACCGGCTCTCCGGTGAGCATGCTTTCATCGACACGGCTGGCGCCCTCTGTCACCTCGCCATCGACGGCAATACGCTCGCCCGGGCGGACCAGAACGATGTCCCCTTGCGCCAGTTCCTCGACCGGGATTTCCACGGTCTCGCCGCCGCGCAGCACGCGCGCGGTCTTGACCTGCAACCCCAGCAGTTTCTCGATGGCGGCACCGGTGCGCCCCTTGGCGCGGGCCTCAAGGAACCGGCCCAGCAGGATCAACACGACGATCACCGCCGCTGCCTCGAAATAGACGGCACGCAGGGCGTCGGGCAAAAGCCCCGGCAAGAAGGTCGCCACGACCGAATACATATACGCCGCCCCGGTGCCCACCGCGACAAGGCTGTTCATGTCCGGCGCGCCCTTCAGCAATGCGGGGATGCCCTTGGCGTAGAACATCCGCCCCGGCCCGGCCAGCACGAGGGTCGTCAGCAGGAATTGCAGCACCCAGCTGGTCTGCTGGCCGATGGTGGCGTTGATCCAGTGGTGAAAGGCCGGGAAGACATGCCCGCCCATCTCCACGATGAAGACCGGCAGCGCCAGCGCCGCGGCAAAGGCCATGCGCCGCGACAACGCGCGGGCCTCTTCGGCCTTGCGGGTGCTGCGATCCTCGGTGTCGGTGGCCTCGGCCAGCCGGGCGGGATAGCCCGCCTGCGTGCTGGTCGCGACCAGCTGGGCCGGGGTGACGGCCCCTTCGGCATAGGTGACGGTGGCGGTTTCGGCGGCGAGGTTCACGTTGACCTCCAGCACGCCCGGCACCGCCGCCAGCGCACGATCCACCCGCCCGACACAAGACGCGCAGGACATGGACTCGACGGTCATCGTCACCCGCCCGGTGCGCGCCGGATAGCCCAGATCGGCCAGCGCAGCCACGACCTCGCCCGCGCGGTCGGGGCTGTCCACCTGCATCCGCGCCGATTCAGACGCGAGGTTCACCGACACGTCGCTCACGCCCTCCAGAGTCGACAGTCCGCGATCCACGCGGCCCACGCAGGACGCGCAGGACATGCCTTCGACAGACAGGGTCAGGGGAATCGGGTCCGACATGGGGGGCTCCTTCGCTTTGATCTTGCGGCAGAGATAGGGCTTCCAGTCACTGGAGGGTCAAGGGCCGAAAATAAATTTCTGCGCCGCTCCGACCATCTTGACCTTCCCCCCGCTGGAACCTCTATCTCCCTGTCAGTCAAAATCCGGAAAGGTATGAACATGGACTTCAAGGTTCCCGACATGAGCTGCGGCCACTGCACCTCGGCCATCGAGAAATCGGTCAAATCGGCAGACCCGGCGGCGCAGATCGCCTGCGATCTGGACACCCGCACGGTGCGTATCGACAGCGCGCTCAGCGCCGATCAGCTGTCGGCTGCGATCAAGGACGCCGGATACGAGTCCACCGCAGCCTGAGCGACACCGCTGCCCGCGCATGGACGCGGGCAGCGCACATTCATTCAGCGGCTTGGCGCGCTTCGGCAACCAGCTTGGCCAATTGGTCGGTTTCAACGAAACCGGGCACCAATGCGTCGCCGATCACGAAAGACGGGGTGCCGTTGAACCCAAGCGCCTGCGTCAACTGCATCGAGGTCGCGATATGGTCTTCGACTTCCGGGGCATCCATGTCGGCACGTAATTGCTCGATGTCCAGACCCACCTCTTCGGCCACGCGTAGCACGCTGGCCTCTTCGGCGCGGCCTTCGTTACCCATCATCGCCCAATGGAAGTCTTCGTATTTTCCCTGCTTGCGGGCCGCCAGCGCAGCCTTTGCGGCAAAGACCGAGCCGTCGCCGAGAATCGGCCATTCGCGATAAACCAGACGGATGTTCGGATCCGCGTCGATGAGCGCGCGGACCTCGGGTTTCACGCGGCGGCAATAGGGGCAGTTGTAGTCAAAGAACTCGACCACGGTCACGTCGCCGTCGGGATTGCCCAGCACCGGGGCGTTCGGGTCATTCTCGATCAACTCGCGCTGTGTGTCCAGCGCACGCGCCTGCGCATCGGCCTGCGCGCCCGCCTGACGTTGCTCAAGGATCGCCACCGCTTCCATCACGATTTCCGGGTTCTCGCGTATCGCTTCGAGAACCAGCTCCTTGATCCGCGCCTCGTCGAGATCCTGCGCCAGGGTCGGCAACGGCGTCAGCGCGACCAGCGCCAGAGCAAGTATGGGGGTTTTGAATGTCATGTCAGTTGTCTCCGTTTTCCATGTCGGCCTTGCTGCGTTCGGCCTGCACCTGCTGGGTCCGGTCTGGCCAGGTGGAGCGGATGTAGGCGAGGATGTTCCTGATCTGTTGATCGCTCAGTCGGTCGTCAAAGCCGGGCATGCCGCTATCGAACTCCATGCCCTGCTGTGCCATGAAGCCCTTGCCGCCCAGCTTGGTATAGCCGAACAGCACGCGGTCGCTGTGATGCCAGGTGTGGCCGGTTTCGTCATGCGGCGGGGCAGGCAGTCGGCCATCCGGGCCGGGCGCGCGCCAGTCGGGCTGCCCCTGCAACTCGGCCCCGTGGCAAGAGGCGCAATTCTCGGCATACAAGACCTCGCCTTCGGCGATATCCGGCGTGTCGGCCAATGCGGTCTGCGCCAGAACCAGCGCGGCCCCGATGATGGATACTGACCCCTTCATGTGACCTCCAACCATGTGGTCATGCCGGACGCGGCGTGTTCAAGCATGTGGCAATGGAAGAGCCACTTGCCCGGGTTGTCCGCGACAAAGGCGATTTCCCGGGTCTCGTTCGCGCCGATCAGCAGCGTGTCGCGCATCGATCCTGTCTTACCTTGGGTGACCTCACGGAAGTGCATACCGTGAAGGTGCATGGCGTGGGGAAATACGGTGTCATTGGTGATCGCGACCCGCGCGTGGTCGCCCCGCGACAGCGTCGTCAAGGGCGTGTCGGGCATATTCGCCACGTCGTTCAACGCCCAGAAATAGCCCGCTGCCGCGAGCTGGCGAAAGCCCTTGCGTTCACCGTTCAGCACCGCCGCGTTCATCCGTCCCATCGCGCCGCCCGACATGTACAGCTTGACTGGCGTGGCATTGGCCAGATCGAGCAAATCCATTCGCGGATTGGGTGGCAACGCGGCGGGGGCGGCGCGAGCCACCTGCGCACCCTGCCCCGTCACCGTAAAGGCCACCTGCGGAAAGGGTTCATTGGTATCGACATTCAACAGCGCCGCCGGTTCGCCCTGCGCGGCGGTGATGTCGACGAACAAGTCGATCCGCTGCGCCGGACCCAGCAGGAGCGTGTCCGCGACCGGCTGCGGCTGTGCCAAGGGCATCCCGTCAAGTGCGACGGTCCAGCCCGTCATCCCCTGTAGCCGCAGCGCAAAAATGCGCGCGTTGGCGGCATTGATCAGGCGCAGCCGCAGTCGGTCGTTCCGCTGTGCCGTCAGGGTCAGATTATACTGACCGTTGGTGGTGACGTAGTTCCCGCTTCGCCCGCCGTGGCTCATCATCATCGGCTGGTCAAACGTGTCGGCGATCTGACCGGTTTCAGGGTCGATCAGCCAGTCGTCGAGGATCAGCACCTCGTCGCGATCCACGTCAGGGGCATGAGGCTCTTCGACGATCAACGCACCGCGCAGTCCGCGCGCAACCTGCACGTATGATCGGTTATGCGCGTGATACCAATAAGTTCCGGCATCCGGCACGGTGAAGTCATAATCAAAGGTCTCGCCCGGCCGCACCGCGTCCTGCGTCAGGCCCGACACACCGTCCATGACGTTGTCGATGCGGATGCCATGCCAATGCACGGAGGTGGCCTCGGGCAGGTCATTGACCAGTTGTCGTTGCACGCGCGCGCCTTGCGGCACACGGATCTCGGTGCCGGGGACCGCGCCGTCATAGCCCCAGATGCGCGTCTGCGGGTAACCATTGGGCAGCAGTTGCAGGCTGGCCTCGCGCGTGACCAGAGGTATGGCACCGCTGAGGGACTGCGCCCGCAGTGGCAGGCCCAGACCCGCCGCCGCCCCCGCGAGGGCAAGGAAAGTGCGCCGCGTGTATGTCATACGCTTGTGTCCTTTGCAGGGGACGAGGGCCACCGTGGCCCCCGCCCGTCTCGTGTCAGTCCGTCTGCCCGCCGTCTTCGCCTTGCAGAAGGTAGGTCGCCATGGCGGTCCGGTCCTCGGGTGTCATGAAGCGCGTGTTCTCGCGCACCACTTCGGACATGCTTCCACCAAAGGCATCACCCGAAGGCGTCAACCCGGTTTCCAGCGCATACGCCAGCGCCGAAACCGTCCAGCCGCCCTCTTCCAGCGCCTGCGGTTGAATCGAGGGTGCCTTGCTGCCGCCGGGCAGAGCCGCGTTTCCGGCGAACCGTGCAGCAAGGTCTCGCCCCCCGGCAAGATTGCGGGGGGTATGGCAGGCACCGCAATGGGCTGGGCCGCGGACCAGTTCCCGTCCCCGGTTCCATGCGTCGCTGCGGCCCTCGACCGGCCGGGTGTCCGGGTCGTGGAGAAAGGCCGCGCGCCACAGTTTCAGCCCCCAACGCTGATCGAAGGGGAACCCCACCACATGATCGGGCGCAGGGTCTGCAACGGGCGGCACCGTCTGGAACGCCGCCCAGAGATCGGCGATGTCCTGATCGGTGAAGTCCGCGTAAAACGCATAGGGAAAGGCCGGATAATACGGGGTTCCGTTTGGCCCGACCCCCTGCCGGACCGCCCTTGCGAATTGCTCGACCGTCCAGTTGCCAAGGCCACTGACCGGGTCAGTGGTCAGATTTGGCGGGTGGAACGTGCCAAAAGGCGTATCCAGCGGCGCGCCGCCCGCAAGAGGCGCACCGCCTGCCTCGAAATTCGAGTGGCAAGAGATGCAGCCGCTGGCCCGTGCGAGATAGGCACCGCGATCAACATTGCCTGACAAGGTGATCGGGACGGTGGCAGCGCCGACCGGCCAGACGACCAGCGACACCACCCCCGCAAGCGCGACCGTGCCCAGCACCGCCGCGCCCATAAGGATGCGACGCATGGTCAGTCATCCTCGGCGCGGAAGCGCGCATGGCAGGCGGAACAGACCTGCGTGGTCATGTTGAAGGCCGCATCGGCGGGCATGGCACCGATGGCCTCAGCGCTCATCATGTCGGCTGAGTCGCCCATCATGGACCCGCCCCCTATCATGCTGCTCCCGCCCATCATGGCACCAGCGCCCATGCTGCCATCGCTTCCCAGACCGTTGGCCGCCGCCAATTCCAGCCCGCGCGCATAGGTTTCCAACTGGTCAGCCAGATCAGTGAAGCGGGCCCAGTCCTGCCAGATCTCATCCTTGGCCTCCGACGGGGCACCGCCGCTGCCTTCGGGGAATTGCTCTGTCAGGGCTTTGCCGGCATGGGCCTGAAAGGTGAGGGCGGCGGCGCGCAGGGCCTCCGCGTCATAGGCCGTTTCGCCGCGCATCATGGGAGTGACGGTTTTCACCGCCTTACCCATCGCCATCATGGCCTCCATGCGTTCCTTGACGATGCCTGTGGCGCTGCCATGGGCAAGTGCGGTCACGGTGGTGCCGGCAATCAGGATGGCGGCGGTCAAAGTCGTTTTTTTCATAGTCTCATGTCTCCGTTGATCGTTTTTCAGCTGAGTCATCAGACACGATATCGCGGCGGGGGTGGATCATCGGTAAAGCGCCAACCCTCGTCCAACCGAGCCTCCGAAAGCCGTGGCGTGTCGAGCCGAACAGGTGTGACCTCCGGCATATGAAGCGCAAGGAAGATCACCGCAGGGGCGCAGTCGATACCGGGGTGGCAATGGCCCTGTGCCTCGGAATCATGCACATGGTCCTCGACGGAGGCGATCCGGCGGCTTTCGGGATGCGGGTCGAACTCGGTCACGCCAAGCGACGCCAGCACCATCGTGCAGAGCAACACCAGACACAGCCGAAGTCCCACCCGAACCCGCATCAGTTGATCCCGTTCGCCCGCTGCAATTCCCGCACATAGGCGACGATCATCTTGACGTCGCCGTCGGTCACGCCGTCGATTTTCGGCATGTTGCCGAAGTTCCAGTGATGAGATTGCACGCCGTTCTTGGCTGCCATGAGAAAGGCCATGTCGCCATGATGGTTCGGCTCGTAGATCTTGTGGACCAGCGGCGGCGCGATGCCGTTCTGTCCTGCGGCGTTATCGCCATGACACTTGGCGCAGGCCGCTTCGAACATGGTCTTGCCCAGCTTTGCACTGGCCGACAGTTCATCGGGAAGAGAGACCTCGGCAATGGGCGCACCTTCAGCAATATTGCTGGTGTCCGGCGGCACCATCGAATGCCCTTGCGGCGCGTCCTGCGCGCCAAACACCTGCCATCCCAGTGCCGCGACACCACCGATCAGAACGACCCCGATCAGGCCCGTCAACTTGTCCATCTTGTCTGTCCTGCTTGTTTGATTTCAGATCAGTTTGACCTGTGTGCCAAGCGGCGCGCGGTCGTAGACCTCTTCGATCTGTCGGTTGTAGAGACCAATGCAACCGTTCGAGGACTTGCGTCCGATCTTGCGCGTGTCCTGCGTTCCGTGGATCCGGTAGTAGGTCCATGACAGGTATAGCGCCCGTGTTCCCAGGGGATTGGTCGGGTCGCCGCCCTCGACATATGCGGGCCATTCCGGGTTGCGTTCGCGCATCGACGGGGTCGGCGCCCAGCCGGGATTCTTGCGTTTTTCGACGACTTCGGTGTAGCCACGCTTGGTCAGTTCATCCGTCAGCGGAACCGATGTCGGATAGATCCGCATTTCACCCTCTGCAGTCCAGTGCTGCAGCATCTTGCTGGCGGTGTCGGCGATGATGATGCCCTTGCCAAGGTTATCGAAATGGTCATGCCAGTCATGGGTCCGAAATGCCGAGATGTTGCGCCGTTGCACATCCCCGGCGGCGCGCAGGATGCCCGGCGCTCCGATCAGACCGGCAGAGGCCATGGCCGCGCGCAGAACGGCGCGACGCGTCTGTTTCTGTCTGGTCATGGTCATACCCTCCGTCAACTTTGGCAATGATAGATACAGGCCGGGCCGCACACATCAATCGCAGCAGGGCCAGAGAAATGTATCTGTTTGTATCCTTGACCTTCCGCTGCCGGAGGGTGGCATAACCGCCATCGACGACACCGCGAAAGGATTGGGCGATGAAGGATGACAGGCACTCTGCCAGGGGCGCAGGAAAGCTGATGCATTGGGGCATGATGGCCTGCTGCGCCGTGATGCTGCTGCCGATCGCCGGATATTTCATCGGCGGCGGCACATTGTCGGGGCTGGGATCGAATGCACTGGCCTTTGCGCCGCTGGTGCTATGCGTCGGTGCGCACCTTGTCATGCACAAGATGATGGGCAAATCGTGCCACAGCCACGACACTGCCAAATCCGAGGCGCGCTCGGAGCGCCGCCCCGAGGAGGCCTGAAGGACTTGACCCCTCGCGTCTTTGTGCTTGGGGCAATGGCGGTTGTGTCGGGCTGTTCTGCCACGCTCAGTGACTGCTTCCGTTCGCCCTCAGCCCTGTCGACGCAGGGTGGAGATACGGTCGCGGCCTTGCTTCCCCCTGGCTGCGAGATCGTGGACGGATCGTCGCCCGGCGTTGCACAACTGCGTTGCGCAGATGGCCGGACAGGATTCGTTCTGAACACGGGAAACTGACGTGACCATGCTGCGCCGGAAGACGTATTTTGTCGGGTTTCTGACCGCCCTGTCGCTGATTGCGAGCGGGGCCTTGGCCGCCACGTCGGACGTTTATCGTTCGACCCCTGTCATTGCCCGGCTCATCACCGCGCAAAACGGTGTGGCGCCGGGATCACGCAGCTTGGCCGCCGGGTTGGACCTGACCATATCCGAGGGATGGAAGACCTATTGGCGCACGCCGGGAGAGGTCGGCACACCGCCCCGGGTCGACTGGTCCGGCTCGACCAACATCGCCGAAGTCGATTTTCAATGGCCTGCACCGGAACGCTTCACCGCCTTCGGCATCCAGAATTTCGGCTATCATGGAGAGGTTGTGTTCCCCTTGCGGATCACGCTGAAACAGCCCGGCACCGCGGCCCGGCTGCACGCGGCCGTGTCGCTGCTGGTATGCTCCGACATCTGCGTGCCTGAGGATTTCGTCCTGACGCTCGACCTGCCGCCGGGCAGCGGCATCGACCAGACCTCTGCCGACAGGATTGCGCGTTTCGTGGACAAGGTCCCGCAAATGGCCCCCGTTCCGCGCATCACCTCGGCGCAATTCCATGTGGATGACGCGGCCCGCAGCCTGACCGTCGCGCTGCGCAGCACCAAGGCCTTCGACGCGCCCGACATCTTCCCCGAGGCCGGTGACGGCGTCACCTTCGGTGCACCCGACATTCGGCTGGGCGAAGACGGACGCCTGCTTTGGGCGCGGCTCCCGATCCTGTCCTCTGGCCCGCCCGAGACACCGCGTATCACAGTGACCGACGGGGACACCCGCGCCTTTACGGTGCCAGCCACAAAGGTGGCAAGCGCCCCTGCCCCGCCCTTTCGTCTGGCAACGCGGAGGACCGGGGCGGGGATGCTGGCCGGGATCGCCGCGCTTGCCTTCCTTGGCGGTCTGATCCTGAACGTTATGCCCTGCGTGCTGCCCGTCCTGTCGATCAAGTTCTCGTCTGTCCTGCGCCACGGCTCAGAGGATCGCCCGCGCATCCGCCGCGGTTTTCTTGCCGCCGCCGCCGGGGTCCTCACCTTCATGTGGGCGCTTGCGGCGGTACTCTACGGATTGAAATGGGCGGGTGTGTCCGTGGGTTGGGGTCTGCAATTCCAGAACCCGGTCTTCCTTGCAGGTCTGATCGTCGTGATGACGGTTTTTTCCGGCAACCTGCTGGGCGCGTTCGAGATTTCCTTGCCGTCCAGGCTCCAGACATGGATGGCCAATAACGGCGGCGGAGATTTTGCCACAGGCCTTTTCGCGGCGGTCATGGCCACGCCCTGTTCCGCGCCGCTGCTGGGCACCGCCATAGCCTTTGCGCTGGCCGGTCGGGGTCTCGATATCGCCGTGATCTTTACCGCGCTGGGGCTGGGGCTGGCTCTGCCATACCTGCTGGTCGCGGCGTGGCCAGGAGTGGTGACGTGCCTGCCGAAGCCCGGGCGCTGGATGCTGCTGGTCAAGGTGGTTCTGGGGCTGATGCTGTTGGCCACGCTCGGGTGGCTGGTCTGGGTCATGAGCGGTGTCGCCGGGCCGTGGACTGCGCTCATCGTGCTGGCATTGGCGCTGTCGGTGACCGGGTTGCTGTCGCTCAGCCGCCTGTCACCGGGTCCGCGCCTGTCTGGCGCGGCGCTTCTGGTCGCTGTGACGTTGGTGGCCGCTCCCTTCGTGTCCACGCCCGCCGCCTCCCCCGCGCCGGACGGCAGCGCGCTGGCTTGGCAAAGCTTTGCCCGCGCCGAGATCGCGCGGCAGGTGTCGGGCGGGCAGGTCGTCTTTGTCGATGTCACTGCGGATTGGTGCCTGACCTGCAAGGCCAACAAAGCCCTGGTGCTGGAACGCGACCCGGTGCGCACGGCGCTGTCCGCTGACGGCATCACCCTCATGCAGGCCGACTGGACGCGCCCGGACGAGTCGATTGCGCGCTATCTCGAAAGCTTCGACCGTTACGGCATCCCCTTCAACGTCGTCTATGGACCGGGCGCGCCAGAGGGTATCGTCCTGTCGGAAATCCTGACGGACCGATCCGTGCTGAAGGCTCTCGATCGGGCAACCTTGCCGAACTGACATTTAAACATTATGTATATGGAATATGTTGGACCTTTAGTTGGTCTGCAGATCCGCGTCAGTGGGCATGGCCATGTCAGTCGATCGAAAAGAACACTGGGACACCGTCTACGGCAAGACGCCCGAGACCAGCCTGAGCTGGCATCAGGACGATCCGACAGTTTCGCTCGACCTAATTCGGATGGCCGGAATTCCCAGAGGCGCGTCGGTGATCGACATAGGCGGCGGCATGTCCCGTTTCACGGACGCCGTGCTGGCGATGGGGCTGCGCGACGTGACGATTTTGGACCTGTCGCAAGTGGCCTTGGATGCCGCGCGAGACCGGCTGGGGCCCGCAGGGGGCAGCTTGACCTGGCTGTGTAAAGACATCACCACCTGGTCGCCGACGCGACAGTACGACCTGTGGCATGACAGGGCGGTATTCCACTTTCTCACCGACCCCGCCGACAGAGCCGCCTATATCGAGAGCTTGACACGCGCCGTCCGGATCGATGGCCATGCCATCATAGCCACTTTTGCGCCGGACGGACCGGATCGGTGCAGCGGCCTGCCGGTCGTCCGCTACAGCCCCGAGAATATCGCGGTGCTTTTGGCAGACAGTTTCGCGCCGGTGGCGCATCGCCGCCACCTCCACCAAACCCCGAAAGGCGCGGAGCAAGCTTTTCAATTTAGCCTGATCCGTCGGGTCGGCTGACCTCAGTCTCCCCCGAGTTGCGCCAGTATTGCCTGAACCTCTGCCTTGCGCGCAAACCACGCGTCTTGGCCAGTCGCGCGTGCGGACGGCCAGTTGCGGCCCTGACATCGGGAAACAACTCGCTGATCTGGCAACGCTTTGGTCGCGCCGGAATTCCGCCGCAAGCACCGAACGTGAAGGTTACTTTCTGAACGTCACCGTGCCGATATCTGTACACCTCCCGTCAAATGGATTGGCCGAACCGTTCGACCAGCCAGCCAAAGGCGATCCCCGTGCTGGCCCACAGCGTTGCCTGCACCGCCAATGTCGATGCCCGGAACTGCCAGAGCAGATCGCGCGGAAAGGCCGGGTCCACCTCGTGGAACGAGGGCAACAGGATCGCTGCCCCGGACATGACCCCTGCGTAGATCCCCGCCCCGATCAGCATCTTGCGTCGTCGCGAAGCGATCCCTTTCACCGCCGAGACAGCCGGCCCGAGGGTTGCCAACGACAGCGCCAGAAAGGCGAAATAGGCCAGGGTGCGCGCCCCGATCGTTTCGGGGTTGCCAACTGCTGGCGGATTTCCCGGAAACTTCAGCATGGGAACGACGATCACCGCGGCAAAGCCCAACGCCGTGATCCAGGCCACCGTGGCCCGTGTCGATCCATGCAGGATCCGCCCCCGCGCCACGGCAAAGCTGATTGCCAGGATCCCGCCCAGGGCCACGCCCACGGCGGCGAGACCGACGAACAATCCAGGACCAGCCTGCAAATGGCGCGACATGCCGCCGGTATCGGAAAGATCCGGCGTATCTGTCGCGTGTGTGTGGCTGTCGGTGGTTTCCATCGCGATGGCCGCGTCCAGCGCAGGTTCACCGACAAGTCGCGCCACGCCGAACGTCACCACGGACGCCAACAGCCCGGCCAGAAGGCCGAGCACAAGAAGACGAGTCATCGCTGTAACTTAGTGGCAGGGAAAGCCAAGAAGGTGGCGCGCATCGTGCACGAATTCGTGCACGTCGGTCCCGGCGAAAACAGACCATGCGCCCTGCTCTGCACCAACGAAATAGACCAGCAGGACAGCCAGCAGCGCGGCCAGGATCGCCCAAGGGGCAATGTCCCGCATAGGGATGGCGGGAAGATCGCTCGAAACGGCGGGACGGGTTGCGACAGTCATTTGGTACTCCTTCTGATGACGCGTCATGAGTATTTTCCAGGGATCCGTGTCTGACTTACGCTTGCGCGATCACAGTGGCGCGACCGTGCCGGATTTTCACCGGCTTCCGTATTCCCCTGTGTCTGATCGATAGGCCAGAATGCCTCGAGCTGCCAACATTTTCTTGCCTCGCCTGTACGAAAGCCCCCCATGCGCCTGATCCTCGTTGCCGCGCCCATGTCTGCGCATCACCCCTTTCGCCTTGCCGCGGATATGAGCGCTGCGCAGGTACAGCGGGCACGTACCCTCTCTGGCCGGCTTGGGGGCAGTGCTTGCCAGACCGCGCCAGGGACCGGTGTCTTGGCCTTGGAGCTTGGATTGCAGCCAAACGACTGCGCGGCGCTCGGCGCGCAGGATTTCGGGCACTGGACAGACATGACCCTGGACGAAGTCGCCGCCACCGATCCCGAGGCACTGTCACTGTGGACCCGTGACCCCGAAGCTCGCCCCGGCGGGGGTACCTCCCTGACAGACCTCTGCGCGACCGTACGACCCTGGCTGGACCAGATGGCGGCCTCGTCGGCAGATCGTGTGGTGGCTCTGGCGGCCCCGCCCGTGCTGCGCGGAGTCATTGTCAGCGCGCTGGACCTGCCGCCTATTGCCGGGTTCCGGCTGGATATCCATCCTCTCGCCCCGATCCACCTGGTACACGACGGTCAACGATGGACATGGCGGCCCGGTAACCCGGACTGATCACGGGTTTTCCAGACGTGCGATGCTTGCCCTGACCTCTGCCTTGCGCGCATCGCCCTCGGGCAACAGCGCATCCGCGCGAAGGTAAGCGTCCCGCGCCTTGTCCATCTCTTGGAGCACGCCATAGGCATTCGCCAGCCTGAGCCATCCGTTCACGTCATCCGGTTCATCCTCAAGCCGCGTCGCCAGACGATCCACCATGGACCGTATGAAAACCGCCCTGTCGCCTTCGCTCATCTCCTGTGCGGCGGCGACATCGGCGGCACTGGGGCTGCGGGCAACAGGCGCACGCGACGCGATGGGCGCCCGGCCGAGTGTTTGTGCGAATGCATTCGCCTGCGCAATATAGGTGTCCATCCAGGGCTGGTAGCCCGGCGTCTCGGCCAGTCGCGCCGTCAGGCGGTCATGAGCTGCCCCGACCTCTCCTGCCTGCGCGTCCGCGATCGCAAGGTAGAACGCCGCCGCCGGGTTCGAGAGGTCCAGCGTCAGCGCCCTGTTCAAAGCGGTCACCGCGTCCGGCGTGACGGTTCCGTCATTGGCCCGGATCATCGCCTCGGCCAGCATCGACCATGTCGCCGAAACCGCGTCGTCACGGCCAGAGGCCGTCCGGAAGGCGGTAACGGCTTCGTCGAATTGTCCCATGCGCGCATAGGTCTGGCCCAACAACATCCAGCCATCGGTCGGGCCGCCGTCGGGATCGGCCCTCAGCCTTTCGCGCAATTGCCCAGCCAAATCGGCGATCCGTCGCGTGTCGGCGCGCTCGTCGGCGCGGTCGGCGAAGGCCACAGCCGGCACGTCGGGCGCACCGGCGAACGAATAGTAGCCAAAGGCCATGACCGGGACAAACACCGCCGCGAGGATCAGCGCGCCGCGCCCGCCTGTCGTCGTGACGGTCTGCCGATCAGCGCGCCGCAGCACCTGCGCCATGCGGCGGCGGATTTCCTGCCTTGCGGCCTCTGCTTCGGGTGCAGAGACCAGCCCCCGCGCCATGTCGCGGTCGATTTCTTCGAGCTGGTCGACCAGAACCGCCGGCACGGCGTCGGCGCGCAAGACCGGTGCCATGCCTGCCCGGCGCATCGGAAACAGCGCGATGGTCAGACCAGCAATCGCCATGATGGCGAAAATACCCCAGATCATTCCGATCCTCCCTGTTTGTATCGGTCCATGGCCGCTGCAATGCGCGCCTCGTCTTCGGGATCGAGCGCCGCGTCGGTGCGTCGGCGTCGGGCCCGCGAAAGACTGAGCCCCCCGGTCAGCACCGCTGCAAAAATCAGGACCAGCGGCGCAAGCCAAAGCACCACGGTCCGACGTGTGAACGGCGGTTTCAACAGGACGAAATCTCCGTAGCGCGCGTGGATGTAGTCGACCACTTCCGCATTGCTGTCGCCCGCGGTCAGCCGTTCACGTACGAGCAGCCGCAAATCCCGCGCCACCCCGGCGTTGGAACTGTCGATGTCCTGGTTCTGGCAAACCACGCAGCGCAGCTGCTTGGAGATCACGCGGGCGCGCGCCTCAAGCGCCGGGTCGGCCAGGATCTCGTCCGGCTCTACAGCCTGCGCGAGCATGGGCAAGACAGCCAACAGAACGGCGAGCACCACCGCCCTCATGACAGGCCGCCTTGCGCCTGCTGCAACGCGAGCGTGAATTTTGCCACGGCGTCCTCGCCCACGATCGGCCCGACATAGCGATACAGAACCGTTCCGTCTCCGCCGACGATGAAGGTTTCCGGAACGCCGGAAATGCCCCATTCGATACCCGCCCGACCATCGAGGTCAGAGCCGATGGCACTGTACGGGTTGCCCAACTCGGCGAGCCAACGCAGGGCGTCCTCGGGCTTGTCCTTGTAGTTGATGCCCAGAAGGCGCACCCCGTCCCGTTCGACGAACCGCGACAGGACCGCATGTTCGGCCTTGCACGGCACGCACCACGAGGCAAAGACATTGACCACCACGGGGCCGGGATTGCCCGACAGGTCCGCTGTTGCAAGGCCCGGCACGTCGAGTCCTGGGACCGGGTCCAGCGCAAACTCCGGCACCGGGTGCGAGATCAGAACCGAGGGGATATCATTTGGGTCACGCTCAGGGTCCAGTCCCCAAAGGAAAAAGGCCCCGAGGATGGCCGCCAACACCAACGGCAGCCCGGCTAACATGCGTTTCATGGTCACTCCTATTCGGCGGGCTGGGGTTGCGGTCGGCGCGCCCGCCGTGGCGCCCCGACGCGCAGGCGACGGTCCGATAGCGACAGCGCGCCACCCAGCACCAGCAGGCCCGCACCAATCCACAGCAGGTTCACCAGCGGTTCGTACAGGATGCGCAGGGTCCACGCCCCGCCCTTGGCCGCCGTGTCCGAGGCCGGTTCCGTGATCGAGGCGTAGAGATCCCCTGCCAGGGTCGAGCGGATCGCGGATTCCGTTGTCGTCGACCGGGCCACGGGATAGCTGCGCCGTTCGGGGAACAAAGTCGTCACGTAGCTGCCATTGCGCCAAACCTTCAACCGGCCCTGATCGGCCAGATAATTCGGCCCGCGACGCTTCTCGACCCCCTCGAACAGGACCTCGAACCCGGCAATCTCGATGCGGTCCCCAGGTCGGACAAAGGCTATTTCTTCGCTCTTCCAGGCGCTTGACCCGACCATGCCCAGTATGACCACCGCCAGCCCGGCATGAGCCAGCGTCATGCCATGCGACGCCCGTGGTAGTGCGCGGGCGCGGCGGGCCGATTCGGACAGCGGTGCGTCGAACAGCTTGATCCGCAGCGCCCATTCCCGAAGCGTCGCAAACAGCAGCCAGAGCGCTGCGGCAACCGCGACATAGGCCAACACAGGCGCACCGGTCTGAACATACCAAAGCATCAGAGTCGCAGCGAGGCACAGCAGCGCCACGAAGCGCACCCGTTGGAGCACCCCGCCAATATCGGCGCGCTTCCACGACAGGAACGGCCCGATCCCCATGAACAGCACGAGGACCAGCATCATCGGGACGAAAGCGGCGTTGAAGAACGGTGGTCCGACCGAAATCTTGTCGCCGGTCAACGCCTCCAGCAGCAGCGGGTAGAGCGTTCCGAACAGCACCGTCCCGGTCGCCGCCGCGAGGATCAGATTGTTGAGCAGCAGGCCTGCCTCTCGGCTGACGGGCCGGAACAGGCCGCCGCCCTCCATCTCGGGGGCCCGCCACGCATAAAGCGCCAACGACCCGCCGATGGACAGGCCCAACAGCCCGAGGATGTACAGCCCGCGCTCTGGATCGACGGCAAACGCATGAACCGAGGTCAGCAGCCCCGAACGCACGATGAAGGTGCCCAGCAGCGACAACGAAAATGTCAGGATCGCCAGCAGGATCGTCCAGCTTTTGAAGGCGTCGCGCTTTTCCGTGACGATGGCGGAATGCAGCAGCGCCGTTCCCATTAGCCACGGCATGAAGCTGACATTCTCCACCGGGTCCCAGAACCACCAGCCGCCCCAGCCCAACTCGTAATAAGCCCACCACGATCCCAGCGCGATCCCGGCTGTCAGGCTCATCCACGCAGCCAGCGTCCACGGCCGCACCCAGCGCGCCCAGGCGGCATCGACCCTCCCTTCGAGCAAGGCCGCAACCGCAAAGGAAAACACGATGGAAAAGCCTACATACCCGAAATACAGCAGCGGCGGATGCATGGCGAGACCAACGTCCTGCAACAGCGGGTTCAGGTCATTGCCATTCGCGGGCGGCGGAAAGACCCGTTCGAACGGGTTCGAGGTGAACAGCAGGAAGCTCAGGAAACCGACGCTGATCCAGGCCTGCACCGACAGGACGCGCGCCTTGGTGGCGGCGGGGATGTTCGATCCGAACAAGGCCACGCCCGCGCCGAACACCGCAAGGATCAGCACCCACAACAGCAGCGAGCCTTCGTGGCTGCCCCATGTGCCGGCGATCTTGAACAGCATCGGTTTCAGCGAATGGGAATTCTCAACCACGTTCAGCACGGTAAAGTCGCTGACCACGAAAGAGCGCATCAAGGCGGCAAAGGCCAACCCGACAAAAACCACCTGCCCCATGGCCGAGGATTGCGCGGATTGCATCCACACGACGTTGCCGCGCGACGCGCCCAGAATAGGCAACACGCTCTGAACAATGGCCAAGGCCAGCGCCAATGCCAGTGAGAAATGTCCGATTTCCGGGATCATGCTTGGCCTCCCTCGGGGGTGTCGCGGTTATTTGTCCAGCGCAGCTTTGCGACGCTGGAACTCCTCTTCGTCGATCTCGCCCCGCGCATAGCGCAGGCGCAGTTCCTCAAGGGGATCCGGCGCATCGGACACGGCTGGCCCGCTGTCGCCACGGCCCGTCAGCCGCATCACGACCAGTACGACGATCGCAATCACGAGGCCCCAGAACAGCAGCATCCCGAACCCGCCAAGGCCAAATCCGAAACCGCCCATGCCATAGCCGTTCATCATGCCGTCATCGGCATCGGCCAGCGCAGGTGCTGCGCCGGCCAGCGCCGCGCCCAGTGAAATCAGGATCTGTCTCATGGTGTTTCTCCTTCGGTGTTGGCCGCATGTCCGTTCGGCAGCCGCACCCGTGCCCGCAACCCGCCTTCGGGCCGGTTCGTCAGAGTGACATCGCCGCCATGCGACTGGATGATCGTCCGGGCGATGGACAGTCCCAGCCCATGCCCGCCGGTTTCCAGCGACCGCGACTCTTCGAGCCGCACAAACGGGTCAAAGACCTTGTCCAACTGGTCCTCGGGGATGCCCGGTCCGTCGTCGTCAACGATCAGAACCACCTCCCCGCCAGTCTTTTGCCAATCGATGCGCGCCATATGGCCGTAGCGCAGGGCGTTTTCGATCAGGTTGCGCAAGGCGCGGCGCATGGCGTTGGGGCGCAAGCGCAGTTCGGTGTCGTCGGCTCCCAGCAGGTCGACCCCGGCGGGCAGGGTCTGGCACAGAGCGCCGAGGTAGTCGTGCAGATTGACGCGTTCGGGCTGCTCTGATCCGGTCAGTCCGCGTGCGAAAGTCAACGTTGCCTCGACCATGCCCTGCATTTCCTCGACCGAGGCGACGATGCTGTCGCGGGTTTCGTCGTCGTCGACCATCTCGGCACGCACCCGCATCGCCGTCAGGGGCGAGCGCAGGTCGTGCCCCAGCGCCGCCAGCATCCGCGTCCGGTCATTGACGAAGCGGGTCAGGCGTTCCTGCATCCGGTTGAAGGAAACCGTCAGGTCGCGGACCTCGGTCGGGCCGGCAACGGGCAGTTCAGGCACGTCCTCGCCCCGCCCCAGCCGGTCGGCGGCCCGCGCCAGCCGCCGCAGCGGGCCGGTCAACCGCGTCATGACGAACCAGATCACCACGATCAGCAGCACCGTAGCCGACAGCACAAAGGCCAGCATGGATTCCAGCGGCCACTGGATCGGCGGGCGTTCGAAGCGGGTGCCCACATTCAGCCAGTGCCCCCCGGAAATGGCTATTGATAGGTTCATCTCGATGGCTGTCAGCTCGCCCCGCATCATCGCCATGTGCATCTCTGTCATCTCGCGCGACAGATTGGCGAGCGGCATCAACTGGCCCTCGATCTGGTGAAGCTCGACACGGATGTCGCGGCTGTAGCTGTCATCCAGCAGGGTACGGATGCGGCTTTCGACCAGACCGCCATCGGAATGGTCGCTGTGCTGAACCAAGGCCGTCTGCGACAGGTCGAACCGCACGAGAGGCGAATTTGCCGCCCGCAGGATCGAGGCATGCAGATCGGGTGGCGCCTCTTCGATCAGGCGCGCCACGTTGGCTGCACGCCCCGCCGCCTCGAAGCCAAGCGCCGCACGGATCGCAAGGCTGCGCTCGTCGGCGAACAGCAGCAGGCTGATGATCTGCGCCACGGTCAGCGCCGCTACGATCAGCAGGACCAACTGCCAGCGCAGCGTCATCGCGGCACGCAGGCTCATGCCTCGGCCTCGACATCGCAGGCAAGGCTGTAGCCGCCATTGCGCACCGTCTTAATGATGCGCGGGCGCAACACGTCGGGCTCGATCTTGCGGCGCAGGCGGCTGATCTGGTTGTCGATGGTGCGGTCCAGCGGTCCGGCCATGCGGCCTGCCGTCAGGTCCAGCAACTGATCCCGGCTCAGCACAATGCGCGGGCGTTCCAAAAAGACCGACAGCAGCTTGAACTCAGCGCTGGTCAGCGCCGTTTCGGCGCCCGATTCGTCGCGCAGAATCTGCCGGTCCGTGTCCAGTAGCAGGTGGGCAAAACGCACCGTCTGGCCCGCCAGCCGCCCGGCCATGGGGGCTTCGCGCGTGGTCCGCCGCAGGACGGACTTGATCCGGGCAAGCAATTCGCGGGGATTGAACGGCTTGGCCAGATAGTCATCCGCCCCCAGCTCCAGCCCGACGATCCGGTCGGTTTCCTCACCAAGGGCGGTCAGAAGGATGATGGGCAGATCGCCTTGCGGCGACAGACGGCGACAGACGGACAGGCCGTCCTCGCCCGGCATCATGACGTCCAGCACCATCAGGTCGAATTGGCCGACCGCAAGGCAGGCATCCATTTCGGCCGCATCCTTGGCTGCGGTGGCGCGCACCCCGTTCTTTTGCAGAAACCGCGTGACGCTTTCGCGGATCTGGGCGTGATCGTCGACCACGAGAATATGCGGTTGCTGTCCCATGCGCCCCTTCTAACGGACCGGGGCTGGGAACTTCACCGGTCGATTTGTAGCGGTTTGTATCACGCCCCGGCTTTGCGACAGATCGTTACAAATCCGGGGCTGCATGTCGCCCGAAAACAGCGTTTGACTGGGGCCGGAAACGACACTCTCAAGCGAAAGGAGCACACGATGCCCCGATTTACACAAGCTGTCTCTGTTCTTGCGGTTCTGGCACTGACCGCAGCGCCCGCCCTTGCGGACTCAGACCACCACACCGGAAACGGCGCCGGCCCGACGGGCGGTGACATGGCGATTCCCCAGATGAATGGCGACATGCACAACACCATGATGCAGATGATGATGCGGATGCACGCGGGCGGCGACATGCCGATGATGGGCATGGGGTCCTCCGCAATGGGGATGATGGACCGCGACATGATGCAGATGATGCGCCCCATGATGGGCCCGTCCGGTGACGGCATGGGGGACATGGGCGACATGATGCGGCAAGGCATGATGTCCCATGACGGCGACGGGGACGACAGCCTGAGCCTTGACGAATTCGCCGATTGGCACGCACAGATGATGAAGGAGACGATGGTCGATCGCTTCCAGCATCTCGATGCCGACGGCGACGGCAAGATCACCGGTTCCGAAATGCAGGGCTTTGCCGGGCGGATCGGTTCCATGCCGAGGATGGACCCCGCGCAGGAATGAGCCAGTTACACGGGCATGGCCCCGGCAATCGGGCCATGCCGCAACGATAGGAGACCTGCCATGAGCTATACCCATGACCGCCTGCTGAGCGGCGTGTCGATCGACGACGCCGACATGCGCGTGCGCGCAGCCCTGTCCGAGGCGGGGTTCGGCGTGCTGACCGAAATCGACGTCAAGGCGACGATGAAAAAGAAGATCGACGCCGAAATGGAGGGCTACCGCATCCTTGGTGCCTGCAATCCCAAGATGGCGTATGAGGCCATCGGGCTGGAACCGCGCGTCGGCGCGATGCTGCCCTGCAACGTCATCCTGCGCGAAGTCGAGGGCGGCACCGAAGTCAGCGCGATCGATCCCGTCGCGTCGATGGCGGCAATCGACAACGACCAGTTGCACGCCGTCGCGGGCCAGGTCCGCGACATGCTGATGGGGGCTGTCGATGCGGCCTGATCGCACGCGGCGGTTCGTGCTGGCAGGGCTGGCGGCTTCGGGCGCGGCGCCGTTTGCAGTTCCTTCCTGGGCGCAGGGCACGGGCGCATGGTCCGCCGGTCAGGCTTATGATGCGCTGTTGAACGATACTGCGCGGGTGATCGACATCCGCTCTCGCGAGGAATGGCAGGAAACCGGGATCGGCGCCGGGGTCTGGCCGATCAGCATGCACGAAGCCCGCTTTGCCGACCGCCTCTTTGCGGCCCGCTCCCACGCGGGCGAGCGCACCGTCGGGCTGATCTGCGCCACGGGCGGGCGGTCGCTGTCGGTGCTGGGCGCGTTGATGCGGGCGGGCTACACCGGGTATGCCGATATCTCCGAGGGGATGCTGGGCTCCGGGGCCGGGCCGGGCTGGATCGCCGCCGGGCTGCCCGTGGTGCCGCTGGATGCGGCGCTTGCATCCCTCCCAGAGGCGCTGACCTGACATGACCGGGCGCGGCGTGGATCGGTTCAGTCCGGCGCTTCGCCCCTTTGTGTGGATCGCGGCGGCGCTGCTTGGCGCGCTGGCCCTGTACTGGCTGCTGGGTGGGCAGATGCCGACGATCGACCGCGCGCGGGTCGAAACTTGGGTCCATGCCGCGGGCCCTTGGGGGCCTGTCGCCGTTGTCGCACTGATGACCGCCGCCGTTGTCGCCAGCCCGATCCCCAGCGCGCCCATCGCGCTGGCGGCAGGTGCCGCCTATGGGCACTATGCCGGGGCAGCCTACGTCGCCCTCGGGTCCGAGATCGGCGCGGTCATCGCCTTTGCCCTTGCCAGGACGCTCGGGCGCGGCACGGTCGAGCGTTTATTGGGCCACAGTGCCGATCGCGGGCTGTTCGGTTCGCAAAACGCATTGACACTGACGGTCTTTGTCAGCCGCCTGCTGCCCTTCGTATCGTTCGACGCGATGAGTTATGCCGCCGGACTGAGCCGCCTGCACGCCTGGCGCTTTGCGCTGGCGACGATGGCCGGAATCCTGCCCGCCAGCTTCGTTCTGGCCCATGTGGGCAGCGTCGCCATGCAGGGAGATTTCGGGTCGGCGGAATGGCTGGCCCTCGGCCTGGGGCTGGTCACGGCGGTACCGCTGCTGGTGCTGGCCTTGCGGCACCGGGACGATGACAAGAGGAATACGGAATGACTTCGGACTATCGCAAGAACAGCCTGACCCTGCTGGATGCCATCGCCATGGGTACCGGCGTGATGATCGGCGCCGGGATCCTCGCGCTGACCGGTCAGATCGCAGCTTTGGCGGGGCCGCTCTTCCCCTTCGCCTTCATCGCCGGTGCCGTTGTCACCGCCTTCAGCGCCTACACCTATGTCAAGATGTCGAACGCCTACCCCTCTGCGGGCGGCATAGGGATGATCTTGCAAAAAGCCTATGGCCCAACGACTGTCGCCGCCGGGGCCGCCCTGCTGATGGCGCTGTCGATGGTCATCAACGAAAGCCTCGTGGCGCGGACCTTTGCCACCTACCTGCTGCGCGGGCTCGACATGCCGCGCGACACATGGCTTGTGCCCGCCATCGGCGTGAGCGTCATCGTGTTTGCGTGGCTGGTCAATGTCGCGGGCAACCGGTCCGTCGGCTGGCTGTCGGTGCTGATGGCAGCGCTGAAGGTCGGGGGCATCACCGTTTTCGGCATAGCAGCGCTTTGGGCGGGCGGGATCAGCTTCGAGGCGACCGGGGGACAGCAAGACACCGGGATCACCGGATTTGTCGCCTCGATGGCTCTGGCGATCCTTGCCTTCAAGGGGTTCACGACCATCACGAACAGCGGGGCCGAAATCACGAACCCGCACCGCAACGTTGGCCGTGCCATCATCGTTTCCATCGCCATCTGTACGCTGGTCTACCTGTTGGTCGCCTTTGCCGTCGGCAGCAGTCTGCCGCTGGACCGGATCGTTGCTGCACGGGACTATGCGCTGGCCGAGGCCGCGGAACCGGCCCTGGGGCGGACCGGGTTCTACCTGACCGTCGGCCTGGCGCTCGTGGCGACGGCCTCCGGCCTGATCGCCAGCGTCTTTGCCGTGTCCCGCATGCTGGCCATGCTGACCGAGATGCGGATGATCCCGCACAGCCATTTCGGCATGCCCGGCGTCATCCGCGACCACACCTTAGTCTACACGGTTGTGATTGCCACGCTGCTGACCATCTTCTTCGATCTCGGACGCATCGCGTCGCTGGGGGCGTTCTTCTATCTGGTGATGGACATGCTGATCCATTGGGGAGTGTTCCGCAATCTGCGGACCGAGGTGGGCGCGCGCGGCTGGGTCTTGCTGACCGCAATCGGATTGGACGCCGTCGTGTTGGCTGCCTTTGCCGGGATGAAGGTGCAGGCCGACCCGTGGATCGTGGTGATCGCAGGTGTCGGAATGATCATCGTTTTTGGCTTCGAGCACATCTTCTTGCGTCGGCACCCGCCCAAAATGCATCACCATCACGGCGCTTGACCTTCCCCTTGCTGGAGGGCCCATGACTGATACGGGAAAGGACTTCGATCATGCCCGACCATGCCCACCACTCCCATTCGCAGCATGCCCCGATCCCGGCTGGCGCCCCTACGGCCACGGACCCGGTCTGTGGTATGACCATCGAAGTCAAGGACGACACCCGAACGCAGACCTTTGGAGGAGAGACCCATCATTTCTGCTCGGCCTCCTGCGAGGACAGGTTCAAGGCTGACCCGTGGTTCTATGCGTCCGGCAATGCCGACAAGACAGGCCAACAGGCCCAACCCGGCACGCAATGGACCTGCCCCATGCACCCCGAGATCGTCCGCGACGAACCGGGGGCCTGCCCGATCTGCGGCATGGCGCTGGAACCGATGCTACCCAGCGACGAACCGTCCGAAGAACTGACCGACTTCACCCGCCGGATGTGGATCAGCGCCGCGGCGGCGGTGCCTTTGGTCATCCTGACGATGGGAGAGCTTGTCGGCCTGCCCGTCCGCGACTGGCTGGGTCACCGTATCGCGACCTACATCGAATTCCTGTTGGCCACGCCCATCGTCCTGTGGGCCGCGCTGCCGTTCTTCAGACGCGGGCTGGACTCGTTCCGCAACCTGTCACCCAACATGTGGACGCTGATCTCGCTTGGGGTCGGGTCGGCATATGTCTATTCGATCTTTGCCACCTTCCTGCCAAGTGTCTTCCCCGAGGACTACCGGATGGGCGAAGGCGTCGGCACCTATTTCGAGGCCTCGGTCGTCATCGTCGCCCTGATTTTCGTCGGGCAGGTGCTGGAACTCCGCGCGCGCGAACGCACCGGCGATGCGATCCGCGCCCTGCTGGACCTTGCTCCAAAGACCGCTCGCCGCATCCTGCCCGATGGCGAGGAATACGATGCGCCGCTGGAAAACGTGGTCGCGGGCGACATGCTGCGCGTCCGCCCCGGCGACAGCATTCCGGTGGATGCCGAAGTGGTCGAGGGTCGGTCCTCGGTTGATGAAAGCATGATCACCGGCGAACCCGTGCCCATCGAAAAGACCGCAGGCGACCGCGTCACCGGCGGCACGATCAACAAGAATGGCACGCTGGCGATCCGCGCCACGCAAGTCGGTGCCGACACGGTGCTTTCCCAGATCGTCGACATGGTCGCGGGCGCCCGCCGGTCGCGGGCGCCAATCCAAGGTCTGGCAGACCGGGTTTCGGCGATCTTCGTACCCACCGTGGTCGGTATTGCAACGCTGGCCTTCTTCGCGTGGCTTTTGATCGGTCCTGACCCGGCGCTGGCGTTTGCCATCACCGCCGCCGTTTCCGTACTGATCATCGCCTGCCCCTGTGCGCTGGGGCTGGCTACGCCGATCTCGATCACCACCGCCGCCGGGCGTGGCGCGCAGGCGGGCGTGCTGATCAAGGACGCCGAGGCACTGGAGCGCATGGCCCGCGTCGATACCGTCATCGTCGACAAGACCGGCACGCTGACCATGGGCAAGCCCACCCTGACCGACGTGGTCGGCCTGTCGGGCGCGAACGAGGCTGACGTGCTGGCCTATGCCGCCGCCCTGGAACGCGGCTCCGAACACCCTCTGGCCGAAGCCATCGTTCAGGGTGCACGGGACAGGGGCGCCCCACGCCACGACGCAAGTGAATTCGATGCGGTAACGGGCAAAGGCGTCACCGGACGGGTTGAAGGCCGCGATGTGGCTCTTGGCAACCCGGCGTTGATGGCGGCTCTGGGGGTCGACACGTCTGCTGGGGACGCGCCCGCCGATGCGATGCGCGCGGACGGTAAGACGGCCATGTATGTTGCCCTTGACGGAACGCTGGCCGGTCTGGTCGCCGTTGCCGACCCGATCAAGGACACGACCGCCGCAGCGATCCGCGACCTGCACGCGCTTGGCCTTAGGGTCATCATGGCGACCGGCGACAACCAGCGCACCGCCGAAGCGGTCGCGCGCCAACTCGATATCGACGAGGTCCGCGCGGGCGTTCTGCCCGAGGACAAGAAATCCCTTGTCGAGGAGTTGCGTGCGCAAGGCGCCTATATCGCGATGGCCGGCGACGGGGTGAATGACGCCCCTGCCCTTGCCGCCGCCGATGTCGGGATTGCCATGGGCACCGGAGCCGACGTGGCTGTCGAAAGCGCAGGGATCACCCTTCTGGGCGGCGACCTGACCGGCATTGTACGCGCCCGCAAACTGGCCACCGCAACGCTTCGCAACATCAAGGAAAACCTGTTCTTTGCCTTCGCCTACAACGCTGCAGGCGTACCCATCGCCGCTGGCATCCTGTACCCGTTCATCGGGCTTCTATTGTCGCCGATGATCGCTGCCGCTGCGATGAGCCTGTCTTCCGTATCGGTCATCGGCAACGCACTTCGGTTGCGACGCGCCGAATTGTAGTTTGTGAACTCACGCCGAAGTGCAAAGCCTGACACCTGAGCCTATTCCAGCCGGTTACTGATCTCCAGCAGGCGGCTTTCGAAGACCACGGCGGGTGTTCTGTAGCCGAGGCATTTCCTTGGCGTGGAGTTGAGCTTCCGGCAGATGGTGCGCAGCCGCTTCGGGGTCAGCGTGGTCGGATCGGTTGTGCGGGGCAGGTCCCGGCGCAATCGGTTGTTGGTGTTCTCGACGGTGCCCTTCTGCCAAGGTGCCTGCGGGTCACAGAACCAGCTGTCGGTGCCCATGCCGTCCTTCAGCTGCGGCCTGGCCGAGAACTCAGTGCCGCGGTCGAAGGTGATCGAACGTCGGGCATCGGCAGGCAGTTTCGACAGGCCGCCGATCAGCGCCTCCACGATCGGTTTTGACTGGCGATCTTCGTTGCGAAGCACCACGGTCAACCGGCTGACGCGCTCGACCAGCGAGGTGACGTTGACCTTGCCGTGCTCCTTGCGGAACATCATCAGATCACACTCCCAGTGTCCGAATTCCTGACGTTCAGCCACCTCGTCGGGGCGATTGCGAAGGCTCTGGGCCTCGAAGATATGCCCATGCTGGTGGCGCCTCTGGCCACGTGGTCGGCGGCGCCTGCGATGCTCGGATAGATGGCGGTGGAATTGCACGGCCCGACCTTCCTTGGAATAGGCGAAGCGGTAGATGGTTTCATGGCTGACGCGGATCGGATGCCGTTCCAGCCGCATCCGGCCAGCGATCTGTTCCGGCGACCATCCTGATTTCAGGGCGTCCTCCACGGCGGCCTTGATCTCGGGATGGCGGATCAGCTTTCGATGGATCGCACGACGCTCCTCGTAGATCTTCTGCGCGAGGAGGGCGTGGTAGCCGTTCAGCTCGGGCATCTCCTTGTCTTCAAAGACATTCCTGCGCAGCTCGCGATAGATCGTCGACGGCGCGCGGCCCAGATGATCCGCGATTTCCGGAACCGGCATCTTCGCTTAACTCCACTTCGCAATCTTCCGGCGTTCCTCGAAAGTCAGGTGAGGGTAGCAGCGGCCCATTTACATTCTCCATGCAAGATTCTGGTTTCATACAGAATTTGCACTTCATTTGTGAATCCACCGTTGAAGGCTCAAATCTCCGATAATGGGCGATTATGCGAAGAGCTTCTTCTGCTGACGGACAGAGCTACTCGCTCCAGATGATCGACAGCTTAGGCGGTCCTAAACTGGACCACCCATCGGCTCATAAAGCACGCCCTGAACCTCGCCATCGAGCCACCAGGGCTGAAGTTCTCCGTTGTCCCATTCATAGAGATGGCCGACCAGTTTGCCCGACGTTTTGGAGACGATTCTCATGATGGCTTTTCCGGTCAAACGCGGGGCTTGGGACATGGTGAACTCCTTCCAACTCGTCATGCAAAGCGATTGATTTGCATCGCTGTTACATTCTTGGCCGCCTCTTATTGGCGTCATGCTGCACTCGCAACATGCAATCCAAAGTTGACAAGGGGCTGCGCGGATTCTTGCGTTTGTGATCGATAACCTTGCTTGCGAGGCGCTAGCCATCGTCGGACGTTTTGTTGGCGGCATCCGGTGCGTGTGGGTCTTCGCTTTGCGCTCTAGCTCCGGTCAACTCAGCCAGAATCTTGTCGATCTCCTGCCAGACCAGCGGCTCGAGCTGGCCGCGGATCAGCGACCACTTGCTGCAGACGTCGAGCGGATCCTCAGCGGCCATGATCACGGTCAAGGCCTCCGCATCCACAGCCACGGTCGTGCGCATCCGCCAGGAAGACGGCTTCGCAGTTCGGTCGCATCTCGGCGGAACGAACTCCGGCTTCATCTTCCAGTGCTTTGTCGCGCGCCTCAACGCAGCACGAACGACATGGGCCGGATTGATGCCGCAGGCTTTCAGGTCGGCTGCCTGGCGCTCGAGAGCGGTCACCCGCACATCCACTTTCCGGGTCCGAGTGGATTGAGGCTGCCCAGCACCTGTCAAAGGTTTCACGACATCAGGAACAGCTACGGCATGGGGCGCCGGTGTCCGTTCGGGCGTCAACGGCTGTGACCCTTGACCCACCTGCGTATTCGTATCCCGTTCCAGATCAGATCTGGTTTCCTCGTGAAATTGCGGTTCGACAGACGCAGTGATCTTCAGACCCGCAGCATAGCTGGGGTCCGGACGCGTGATGGTCGGGATCTTCTTGCGCATGACGTCAAGCCGCGAGGATGTTGTTGAGGATGTCGGTCGCTTCCTCGAGGGCCTCGACCATGTGGCGGACATGGGGACGCATCAGGGGATTTGGATCAGCCTGCTTGCGAAGCGCTATAGCGTGCAACAGCCCCTTCTCATCCATCTCCTTGTAAGCGTTCCGTCGCAGCATCACGGTCTCGATAAGCGGAAATATCCCGATGGCGTTCTCGATCAGCGCCGCATCCGCCTTGGTGGTCTTGGGGTCCACCATGTTCAGGATGATATGATGCCGGGGCAGCGCGGTAGCGTCGTCTACGCGCGCGGCGAGCTGCCGGAACCAATCCACCGTCTGTCCACCCACGTCGAAATCCGAGGTCGAGAGCATGACCGGGGTGACGATGTGATCGGCGAGCACCGCGATCTCGTCGGACCATTCGGCCCCTACCCCGGCGGTGTCGATGAAGATGAAATCCGCCGAGCCGTCCAGGTAAACCTGCTCGATCATCCGGTCGACATCGCCGACGCTTTCCGCCACCGACGAGCGCAGGTGCGGTGAGCCATACCCTGCCCCTTCGGCGCGCGCGAGCCAGGACGACAGCACGCCGGTGCTGTCGGTATCGATGAGCATCACCCGGCGCCCGGCTGCGACGGCGGCGCTGATCAGGGCGCGGGAGAGCGTGGTCTTGCCACTCCCCCCCTTCCGGGCCATCGCGGCGATCACCACGAGGTTGTTGTTGGGCATCTGGGCATCTCAAGCAAAAATGGTGAAACGTTGCAAAACGATTGCCGCGTCGGTAGCCCGACCGCCGGTGGACGTCAAGCACTGCGCGGGCCGCGTTAAACGGGGGCCAGATTGCGCGTCTCACTGTCCGGAGTGCAGAACGCATCCGGCGTCCGACGCGGACCGGCGCGCATCCGACAGGCTGCGCTGTACATCTGTCAGAAAGCGCCGTGCACTGAACGTGAGACGGGTTCCGGACGCCAGAAACCATCCCGCAGAAAACGGCACGCAGCAGACAGGAAACGGGCCGCGGAACGCGGAAGACGGGGCGCGAAGCGCATCTCGCGGGCTGCAGACTGCAGCCTGCGGGATGCACTCCGCAGAAGACGTCAAATCGCCCCTGCGTGGCGATTTTCTACATTGAGTACAATCCCTTATGGCCGACTCCACTTGCGTTGGGAGTCGGCGGGCTTGTACGAAGTTGGCAAGAAATAGGAACGTTAACTTCAAAATGCCCCGCCGTCGTAGACTGTCAGAGATCGAGCGATCGACCATCGCCCAGGACCGCCGGAAAGGCGCGTCCGCGGCGTCGTTGGCTGCCCACTACGATGTTAGCCTTAAGACGATCTACAACGTGGTGAACCAATGGGGTGAGCGTCAGACTGCGAACTGCAGCCGATCGCGGGTTGTGGGGATCCGGGTCTCGGACGACGACCTGCGCCGGTTCGACGCGGCGCTGTCGCGGCGCGGGATTGCGCACCGCTCCGATGCCATGCGCCGCCTGATGCTGGCGACCGAAGGTGTCTTCCTGCCTGACGACGAGATGTGCGACGAGTTGCGCAGCCTCGGCGCCGCGCTCAACCGGGTCGGCAACAACGTGAACCAGATCGCGCGACGTCTGAACGAGGCCAAGGTGCGGGGCGAGAAACTGTCCTACCCGGCCTCGAGCCACCGTGACGTCCGCGCGCTTGCGGGTCTGGTCTTCGATCTGGCCGACCAGGTCCAGGAGATGTCGCGTGCGCGGCGCAGCCAGCTGGACCTTGAGATCAGCTCTGCCCTGGCGGGCCTCGCCGGGAGGGATGAGAATGGCGCCGAGTGACCGGTTCCGGGGCATCGACCCGGCGCTCTTTGACCGCGGCTGGAGCCGGGTTTCGGGATCCTGGCAGGGGCTTTCCAAGGGCGCGCAGATGGTTCGGGCCGCGCGCGGCTATTCGCCCGCGATCTTCAAGGCCATTTCGAAAGGGGGCTGCCACACCGGGGCGCAGCTACGGGCGCAGCTCACATATCTCACGACGAAGTCGACCCATATCCTCGACAGTCGCGGCACCCATGACGGGAAGAAGCAGCTCTCGGAAGCCGAGATCAACCGAGTGGCGCGGCGGTTCGAGAACCAGTGGAACGAGCGCTACAGCCCCAAGCTTGGCCATACGTCGCATCTGCTGATGGCATTCCCCGTTGGAACCAGCGGCGAGGAGGTGCGCGATATCACCCAGGCGGTCTGCGAGAAGTTCTTTCAAGGTGAGGGGTCGCAATTCGACTATATTGCTGCAATACACCAAGATCGCGCACATCCACATGCGCATATCGTTCTGAACCGCCGCAGCAAGGATGGCGAAATGTTCTTTCTCGGGAAGGATCACCACTTCAACTACGATGCCTTCCGCGAGGCGATGGTCGAGGCGGCCCAAGTCCATGGGATCCGCCTTGAGGCAACGCGTCGTCTGGACCGTGGGATCACGACCTACCGCGCCGAGATCGATGAAATCTACAAGGCCCGCGAAGAAGGCCGGCCCCCTGTCGAGCGCCAGCGCACCGGGGCTGACCTCGCGGCTGCGCTGCAAACCGTCCGCCAGAATGCCCAGATCTATCGCGGGCTCGCAGCGGAGGCGTCACGCTCGAATTTCGAAGACGTGGCCGAAGCGCTCGAGAGGGCCAGCACCATCCTTGCCAGTGGCGGTCAGATTCAATCTGACGGAGCCATCTACATGTCCCAAGACGACGCAGCGTTCGACACGCTGATCACCGAGTTCTCCCAAAACATCCGCCAGATCGAGGCGGTGATCGACAAGGCATCCGCGGCGGAGCGCCCGGAGATCGAACGCAAGTTGACCGACGTTCTCGCCTCGGTTGCGCATTTGAACCCGCTCGGGGATCGGTCTGCCGCCTTGCTGGACGCCCCCTCCCCAGACGGTATCTATGTCAGGTCCAACGCGGGCGAGGATCATCTCGCTCGGCTGAACGATGAGGATGTGTCTCCGAAGCTGGTTGAGGCCCTGAAGGGCACGGGCATTGAACCGGAGGCTGTTGTTGCCCGTCTGCGGGAGGGGGCCGGCAATGCCGCCTTGGAGCGGCAGTGGTTGGCGCAGGACCTGCAGGCGATCGCCAAGGAAGAGGGCTTCGATCTGGATAAGCCAGAGGATCGGGAAGACGCGCTCGACCGGCTGGAAGCGGTGCATACAAGGTTGGGTGATGTCTTGACCGAAGCCCGTGTCCTGCGCGTACCCAACGAGGTCGGGGAAACGGAGGATGCCGACGCAACCTTTGGCGACCGTTTGGAAGTCTCGGACCGAAGCAGTGCAGGTGACGGCCCGGATGTCTTCTCCCCCACGGAACGTCAGGATTTCCGCGCGCTGGTGACCCAATTCCGCCAGACGGATTTCACCTATTCGTTCTCGGACGACCCCTCAGTGCGGCGCGCAGGGGCTGTCGAGGTAGAGGAGGCCCGCAAGGCATTCGACACCTTTGCGCAACGGTCGCCGCAACATGCGGAACTGGCCTCGATAGCCTGGGATCAGTTCACAGACAGCCGGAAACCACAGGAGCATGCCGTCGACGAGAAGGACCGCACGCTGCACGCCGGTGACATGGATCTTGCTCTGCGGGATCCGTCGGACGATCTTGGCCCGATCACCGAGGAGCTCCGCACACTCGCCCTTTACCGCACGGTGATACCGAAGGAGGACTTCAGCCAGGCCGTTCAGGATGAGGTCAACCATTTGCGGGCGCTTGGCGCTTCCCGAGCCTATATCAGCGAGCGTAGTTTCGACATCGAGGACCAGGCGCGGCAGGACTATGCCGAGCGCCGGTATCTGGAAGAGACAGCGCCAACCGTCATGGCCTTCGTGCGTAAAGCCGATGCAGGTGAGCCAATCTCCGAGACCGACCGGCAGGACATCGTCCGTCAGGTGGACGAGGGCTTGACACCCGACGCTCGCGACGCGCTGCGGAACGGCGATGCAGAAGCCCTGCATCGGTTCACCGAGGATCCTCTGCGCCAGCTGGAACTCGCCAAGACCTATCTTCAAAGCAGCGAGGTCACGGCGCACGGCCCGGCGATGGAGCGCGTTCTCGATGCCTTGGCCGAAGAGCAGATCGAGGCGCAGCGCGCGCGCCACGCTGCGGTCGATGGTGAGAAGGGGATCACCCATGGATAAAGGCAAGATTGCCCTCGGTGTGTTGAGCCTCGTGCTGGTCGGTCTCGCCATGGGCTATGTCGTGGCGACCGGCTTTGTCATGTTCCGCTATGGGCTTTCTCCCACGCGTTTCGACGTCACCCTGCTTGCCCGCGAATATCGGGGTCTGTCTCAGTCCGCGCCAAAAGACTTCCTCTGGGTGAACCTCATCCTTGGCGGCTTCGGCCTGGCATCGCTGATGCTGAGCGTCACGCTTCTGGGGGATGCATTGACCCGCTTCGGGACGACGCATTGGCAGACCCGCAGCGAGATGAAGAGGAACGGCTTCTTTGCCAAGCCCGGCGGCGGCTTCCTTCTGGGCAAGCTTGGCTCCCCGAACTCCAAGCGCCCGTTCCTTGTCTCAAAAACCTTCCCCCACGCGCTGATCGTGGCGCCTACAGGCCGGGGCAAGGGCGTGGGGTTCGTGATCCCGAACCTGCTGACCTACAAGGGCTCGGCTGTAGTGCTCGACGTGAAGGGCGAGAACTTCCGCGAGACCTCACGCTTCCGCGCCAGCATGGGCGACAAGGTCTTCCGCTTCGCGCCGACCGACTGGGACCGACCGACACATCGCTATAATCCCCTGGCGCGCATTGCTGCCATGACCAACCCCGACCGGCAGCAGATGGAGCTTAAACTCACCGCCAAGCTCTTCCTGCAGACCGACAATGAAAAGCTGAGCGGGCTTTTGGCCGGGGGTATCGACCTCTTCGTGGCGGCCGGTCTTCTGGCCTTCGAGCGCGGCGTGCCGACCATCGGCGAGATCTATCGCATCACAGCCTCGGGGGGCGACAAGCAGAAGGAATACCTGAAGCGTTCGCAGGAGGTGAAGAACAAGTCGGCCAAACTGATCTTCGAGCGTATGGCATCGACCAACAACGACACCCTCACTTCCTACCTCTCCCTCCTGATGACATCGGGCCTCGACACTTGGGACAACCGCGCGATCGACGCCGCTACCGCGACATCTGACTTTTCCTTCCGGGATATCCGTCGCCGCCCGTATGCAATCTATCTCGTGGTCGAGTCCGAGATGATCCGCCCCCTGGCTCCGCTGATCCGGTTGTTCTTCTCCGATCTGATCGCCTCGCTGCAGGCACAAGAGCCGGGCGACGACGAACCTTGGCCCGTGATGATCATGCTCGACGAGTTTGACCGGCTCGGCAAAATGCCAATCGTCGCCGAAAGCATAAAGACGTTGCGCTCCTTCGGTGGCAACCTCGCCATCGTGACCCAGACGATCCCCGCGCTGGACGAGATCTATGGTGAGAACACTCGCAGGTCGCTTCAGGGCGGCGCCGGCGTAAAGCTCTACCTCACCCCGTCCGAGCAGAAGACCATCGAAGAATTGAGCCAGGCCGTGGGCAAGACCACCAAGCGCGTGGTGACCCGCTCCCGTGCTGTTGGACGCAATCCATTCGAAGGGCGCAGCGTCTCAGAGCGAACGGAGGACACGCCGCTCCTGACGGAAGACCAGGCCCGCCGCATGGATCTGGACGAGGTGATCCTCGTGATCGACGCGCAGATGCCGATCCGGGCGCGGCGGATCAAATACTTCGAAGACCCGGCCCTGAATTTGCTGCACGCGGGCCAGTCGGGGAGTTTCCCATATCCGGACGAAGATGGATTGCGGCGGGATCGGCAGATGGCCGAGACACGGGAAACAGTGGAGAAGCTGAAGCTGGAACTGCAGGCGGTGCGGGCGGCAAATGCCAAGTGCGATGAGGGCCCGAACACGCCGGAGATTTCGAGCGGAGATTCTCAGCCGGGTTCCGGCCCGCTTTCAAAGGCCCGCGGTCGTTCGGCACGGGCTGCGGCGGGTCGTAGCGGCCAAGGAAAACTCTCGCTTGATATCAAAGGGCTGGGCATCAAAACCGCTGACCAGACGGCACTGGCCTCAGCCGTACAGACGACGCGCGCTATCATTGCCGAGCACGGCTAAGCGTTGTCACAGAAAACCGTTGGGCCAAGCGAGACAATGGCCCTCGACCGGTCGGCGTCCGTCACACGGCGCCGTTTAGTCTAAGGCCACCAAGCCGTCCTTTCAAAGCCATGCTGACACTATCGACAATTGCTGTCGGAAACCCGTCCGGCAAGGCATTCCCTGCGATCTCCAAGGCTTCAGGCGCGCGTGCCGCGACCTCTTCGAGCACGGACCCCGCGCGCTTCTGAGACAACCCTGCGCGCTTGGCAGTTTGCACAAAATGTCGGCCATGGATCTGGTCAAATCGATAATGTCGGCTGTTTCCGACCGACATCGCCATCTTCATCTGTTTGCGTTCGAACTGGCGCGCATCCGGCGCTCCTTGTGCAGTCACAATGTCGTAGAGCGGGGTCATCCGGTAGCTGCCGCCTGGACCGAGGTACAGGCTGAAGTTCTTGGCATGGGCATCCGTCGCGCCCATCAGCCAGAAGACGATCTGCGCTTTGAGAAAGGTTTCCTGATCCTCGATCGGCGTATCGCTGCCCTTGAGCAGGGTCAGGACATCGACCAGCCCAGGCCCACCCTCGTTCTGGTATTTCAGGGTTGGCGGGACGGACAGCGCCTGACAGCAATCCTCCTGCGGTAAGCGCAGCAGGCGGCCATCCCTTGTCCAGCGGCGGTCAAAGCGGTCGATGACCAGCGCCTTTGTTTCGCCGAAGGTCTCGATCGTTGCAGTGTTCACCGGCAGGCCGAAGGCTTCGGTGAGTTTCAGGCAAAAGAACTCGTTCTCGACACTGTCCGACAGGTCGATGCCCCCGGGCAGCTTCCCGATTTGTGTCTTGAAGAGATGCGTCGTCGGCGTGGTGCCATGCGGCTTGATCCACCGACCTTCATGCCACAGCAGCGCGGTTTTTTCTTGCGCGCCCGCAATCGAAATCCGGAACGCGTCGTCATGGGTCAGGCCAAGCGGCGCCTGGCTCAGCCCGTTCAGAAGCTTTTCGATGGCTGCCGCGTCGACCGGTTCACCTTCGATTTGGCCGGTCGCGTCCACGGCATCGTCATCGCCCGCGATGAACTGGAGCGCCCCCACGCAATCGCGCCCGATCCTGCTCAGCAGGCTGTAGGCATCGATCCCACGCGCCCCGACCTTTTCTGCGACAAGCCGGCGGAGCTGGTCCGAATCCGGCAGCAGATTCTCGAACACGGCCAGGACGGGTGCGCCCCGATAAGGCGTCTCGCGCAGAGGCAGCGACAAAGAGACCGGCATGGCATGGTCCCAGTCCAGCCAGTCGGTATGGTAAGAAAATCCGACGGCCCCGCTGGCCTCTCGGCTCAGCGTGCCGACGCGGCGGTTGTTCATGTAGACGCGCAAGGGCGCATAGGCCGGACGCCGCCCCATCAGAAGATCTCTTCGATGTCGCTGGCATCACCCCTGGACCGCGCGCCGATCCGGAATTCCAGATTGAGAGCGGACAGGACGGCGAGGATGGTTTCCAGCTTTGCAGGCTTCTCGCCGCTTTCAATGGTCGAGATCGTCGCCTGCCGCAGGCCAGCGCGTTCGGCGAGTTGCTTTTGTGTCCAGTCGCGGCTCTTGCGCGCTCGTTGGATCAGAGTGCCGATTTGTTTTGGGGTGCGGGCCAGATCGCTCATGCGGCAAAGATACACCAAAGCGCATAAGTTAGCAATATGCGCCCCAGCGTATCAATTGAAAAAATCGCTCTGACGTATAATTCGTCCTTATACGTTAAAGCGTGTATCCAATACCGTTCTCATCCTACGCGTACAGCATCCCGCTGTTGTCATGCCTTGCTCATCCTGCGTGCTCTCTCAGCCACGCGCGAGACAATTGCTCCACCGGCTCGGACGGTCTTTACCGTTGCTGCGGGGGTCTGCACGATCCCTCGCCCAACAACCTCCCCAGTCGTCAACGTCCCCATCCGTGCGCGTCCCTTGACGCCAGCCGTGTTCGCCATGCCGCGCACAACCGCTGCGGCACCACCAAACGCATTCGGGCCCGCCATCAGCATGAAATTCCCCGAAAGCCCGCGCACGATGAGCGGCGTTGCTGCAACGAACCCTTTGGCCAGAAATACCATGACGAAGAAGGGGATGAGCGAGCCGATATTGGTGGCCGACCCCGGATCGCCAAGCTGCGCCAGGAGCGCGTTGGCCATGCCGACCACGGTCGAGAACATGGCGGCGATGACGACGGGGTAGAAGGCGTAGCTGATCGTGGTCGTGACCCACTTGTGGAAGAAATCCTTCGTCGCCTCGAAGAGCGAGAGCGCGATCATAACCGGGGCGAGGCCGAGCATAAGCGACAGCATCATCTTGGCGAAGATCAGCACGATCCCGGTCATGAAGCCGAGGAGACTCAAAAGCACGAGGCCAATGCCACCGAGGATCGCGCCGGTCATCCAGTTCAGGTTGCTGCCGATGGCGTTGAGGTATTGGCTGAATTCGTCGATGAGATCATCGAACTCCGAGGCGAAGTAGGTGGCCCCTGCCCCGCCGCCGCCCACAGACGAAATCAGCGCTCCTGCGACGTAGTCCAAGCCTCCGATCACCGCGTTGGCAATCGCGTTGAACTGCACCCAGTTGAAGGCAAAAAGCCCGACCAGCAGGAGCTTCAGAAGATACCAGAAGAAGCTGGACCCATCCATGCTGCGATACTGGAAGGCCATGTTGATGAAGAGGCCGATCACCGAGAGGGTGACCATCAGCAGGACGATCGCGCCGATATTGCCTGCGACTGCCCCAAACTGGGACTCTGCGGCATCTGCGAGGAAAGCGTCGGCCGTTCCGACCATCCAGCTGACGACACCCATCACCAGTTGCCTTGTTCTCGGCAGATTGCCTCGACACTTGAGGCGAGTTGCTGTTGTTCATTGCGAATAGTCAGACGGACCTGCGTATGGTCAGCCTGCGGCAGGTGTTCGTATTTCTCCCGGTATTCAGCCTCAGCAGATTCCCAATCTGGAAACCGGTTCGCACAGCTACAGTCGCCGGTCGCAACGATCGCTTGCCAATTCTTTAGTTCGTATAGTTTCTGGAGAGTGAGCGCCTTGTACGCCTGACGCGGATGCAGTTCATCCATCCATGCCGGGCGCGCCGGGCGGTCGTTGCAGATGCGGTATTGCTGCGGCTTGAGGGTCACCGAGAGATCGGTGGAGACTTCCGGCGCTCCTTCGGCCAATGCCGAACCGGCGGTCAAGACAAGAGCGATTGCGGGGATGCGAAGGCGCATGGCGTATCCTTTCAGGGTCACTGGCCCGGGTTTTCGGACTGGCCGGGCAGGTAGAATTCGGTGATGCCGCGCGCGCCCTGAAAGCGGCCGGCCTGGATGATGACGTCGATCGAGCCTTCGATGTAGCGGATCATGTCGGCGTAGGTCAGGGGCAGATCGGTCTTCAGCGCGGCGATGGCAAGTCTTCGCACAGCCAGCTGCGGGGTTTCCGCGTGAAGCGTCGTGAGCGAGCCGCCATGGCCGGTGTTGATCGCCTCAAGAAAGGTCATGGCCTCCTTGCCCCGAACCTCGCCGAGCACGATCCGGTCGGGCCGCATCCGCAAGGTCGAGGTCAGGAGTTGGTCCGCGCCGCGCGTGTCACTTTCGCGATCCGAGATCAGCGTCACCGCGTTCGGCTGTCCGGGCCGCAGTTCCGCGGCCTCTTCGATGGTGACGATCCGCTCCTCAATCGGGACGAGGGAGAGGATCTTGCGGGCCGCGACGGTCTTGCCCGTCGAGGTCCCACCCGAGACGATCATGTTGAGCTTGTTCTGCACGCAGAAGGCCAGCGCCGCATCGATGTCACCAGAAGCCACGACCTCCCGCAGGGCAAGGTTCCGCTCGCGCCGCAGCGCCTCGAGGCTGGTTTCCTGGTCAAAGAGATAGGCGAGCTTGATCTCTTCCAGCGGCAGGCTTGAGAAGAACCGGAGCGAGATCGAGAAACCGCCTTCGACGGCGGGCGGCTGGATCACTTGAGCGCGGATCGGGCGATCCCGGTAAAGGATGCTGACCGAGACGATGGGTTTCTTCTGGCTGAGCGTCGTTCCTGCCGCCGAAGCGATCTGGTTGCCGAGATCCTTGATCGCTGTCTGGCTCAGGGGTGTGCCAAGCGCGGACATGAAATGATCGCCTTGGAACTCACCCCAGGTGCTGCCATCCGGGTTGATGCAGATCTCGATCACGTCGGGCCGCCCGATCGCGGGTGCCAGTGCGTCGAGCGAGGCTTCGAGATAGCTCAACGCCATGTCAGAATATCTCGAGGTCGCGGTCCACCATGACGGTGATGCGTGCGCCTTGGCCCACATGGATGACCGGTTTGATCGCGAGGTAGTCCTGCATGACGCTTTGCGTGCTGTCGCGCAGGTCGGACCCGACGTCGCTGGCCACATCCGCCGCCGCCTCGTCCTCGATCTGGCCCGCCGCGGCCGCCGGAAGCGCGCCGATCAGCGAGATCAGCGCGGCGGAGCCAAAACGTTCGGTGAAACGCGTGTCTACCACGCCACCCGTTCCGGAACGCCCCAGTTCATCCCCGCCAAAGGCGCTGATCTGCACGGTCTGGTTGTCGGGCAGGATGATCCGATCCCAAGCCACCATCACGCGGGACTGGGCCAACGACACCTCCGAACGATAGCGCCCGATCAGCCGCGCACCACGCGGGATCAGCACGCGGGAGCCGTCGAAGGCATGCACGTCTTCGGAGACGATGGCCCGGATCGCGCCGGGCAGGCTGCTGTCGAGCGCAGTTTCGGTCACCGCCTGGATCATCGTGCCCTGCGGTACGGTGTAGGACGGGTTGGCGATGATCTCTGCGCGGGTCACCTCGGACACTTGAGCGCCGGATCGGACGAAAGCCTCATCCGGGTTCAAACGCGCCTCCCCCGCCCTATTTTCGGGTCCGTTCCCTGCCCCAGAGAAAGCAATCATCGGGGAGGCAATGCGTTCGGCGCGGGCCTCAGCTTCCGCCGCGCGACGACGCTCGAGTTCCGCAAGGCGCAAATCGTCTTCTGACGGGCCAAGCTGGGTGGGCATGGGCTGTTGCAACTGCGCCAGTTCCAGGTCCATGCGCATCTGTTCCAGCGCGCGGTCGCGCTCGGTCAGCTGCCGCTCAAAGGCGCGGCGATCTTCCTCACCCGCCGCCTGCAGCGCTGCGATCTGCGCGGTCAGATCGGCAATGGCGGCTTCGGCCGCGCCATCATCGGTCTTGGCCGGTGCCGCACGCAGCGCGTCCAGTTCAGCGCGGAGCTTTTCCAGAGATTGCATCAGCGCGCGTTCTGTTTCGCTTGGCCCCGTGTCCTTTGGTGCAGGGTCCAGAGGTTTGACGGGCGCGACAACGGGCAGGAGATCGCCAAAGCCCGCGCCCTTGTCCTGAAACTCGGCAGGCGCGGCGGTCGGCATGGGCTTTACGTCGTCCGGAATGAGCGCGGCATAGGCGAGACCGCCGACCCCGGCGATCCCAAGGATGCCAAGGAGGGCTGCGGTTGCAGACGGGCGCTTGCCCCCTGCCCCCTTGCCGGACGCGCCTTCCAGCGCGGCGAGACGGGTTGCGAGATCGTCGGTGGTCTCGGTCATGTGCCCGCTCCCGACTGCGCGAGGTCCTGAACACAGATCACCTCGTCACCGAGACGCAACACCCATTCCCGGTTCACACCCGAGACCCGGATCACGCCATCCGCCTGCGCTTGGCTATTGACCGACCGTTCCGCCCCTCGGGTATGACGGAAGATCGCCGGGATCGGCGCGTTCTTCGCGAAGCGGAAATACGTGAACGTCCCGTCGTCCCAGACCGAGACCGGCGTGAACTCGAGTTTCTTGCTGACACCATAGTTCGCATTGGGCGGGGCAGCGGCCACCGCCTGCCGGGGCGCGCTGCGGCTTTCGGGATAGCGAAACTGAACCACGTAATGCGGCGTCTCGCGCGCCTCGACGACGTGGAAGTAATAAGATCGCCGGTTGGTGTAGACGGTGATGTTGGTGGCAACCCCGGAGGCCACGGGCTTGATCGCGAAGGCGCGCCCGCCCGGGACCGCGTCGAACTGAAAGCCGACCGTGTCGCCCGCGATGATCGAGCGGATCGTCTCGCCCTCACCGAACTCGACGGTGGTCACGCGGGTGAGGCTGGTCACGACGCGGAACACCTGACCGTCGACCCAGGTTGCGATGCGAACGCGGCTGTCGTGGGTGCCGCGGCCGGGCGTGGTCTCAGCCGAGGCGGGGAAGCCCGCGGACATCGCGGCGGCGATGAGGAGGCCGGAAAGAGAAAGACGGGTCGTCATTCGGCGCGGTCCGATCTGATAGCGTATTGCGTGACGGTGAAGCCGAAGGGGTTCTGCCAGACCTCGTCGAGACCGCGTGGGGTATCGGGGCGGAACTCGAACATCAGCGTGGCAGTGAAGGCGCCGTCCTGCACGCCCTGCGGGCCGGTCAGGCGCTTGCGCAGGCGCACCTGCGCCCGGTTCTCACCGATGAGCGTGATGCTGGCGATCTCGACCGCCATCTCGGCACCTGCCCCGTAGCGCGTCGGCGGGTAGGTGTCCTGCCCGCTGGTCCAGGTCGCGCGCATGCCGGCCTCGGCCGCACCCTTCGATTGGGCGATCACCCGGCGCACGCGCAGGTCGTTGTCGAGCTGGTTATAGGTCTCGCGGTCGGTGATGTAGCGATAGATCTGCGCCTCGATCACCGCGGGGCGTTCGGCCAGCGTCACCGACTGCACGGCGGCATTCGGCAGCGCGAGGCCCGTCGCGGGATCGAAGGGCACCACGACCGGCGGCGGGGTTTCGATCAGCAACGCGACAGCAGCAGCGGAAAGGCAGCCCATCACGCCAAAAACCGCCCCGCCGATGCCGAGCTTGCGCCATGTCTCCTCGCGGCGTAGCGCGCCGTAAACCAGCTCTTCCTCGACGATGGTGTCGATGTTTGCGCTCAGGGTCATTTCTTGAGGTCCGGCAGCGTGAAGTCCATGTAGCGGCGCTCTTCGGCGATGGTGGCCGCATCGACCACACCGGCATTGCCCGCGCCAACGGTCTGGATCGCCTCAAGCTCCCACATCCGGGTCATCGCAATCGCAAGCTCGGCGGTCACCCGGGTGTTGTGATCCATCGACGCCTTCAGATCCTCCATGTCCGGGATCATCTCGACCAGCTTTTCGACCCGCTCCAGCGATTGCGCCGCCTCGGCGTGACTGTTCTGGGCGGCCGCAGACAGCACGGCCCCGGTGGTGGCACGGGTCGCCACGCCCTGCGCGCCGGGGCTGCCGCTGCGGGCGATCTCGGACAGGCTGTCTTCGTCGAAGCCTGCGCTTGCCAACGCGCTTTCCATCTGGGTGCGCAGCGGCCCGGCGGAGGAGCCGAGGAGCGCGCTCCAATCGCCCTGCTGAATGCCGGTGATCAGGTCGCCAATGTCGGAGAAATCTGCCTCGAGCAAGCCGTCGAGATCACCACCCATGGCGAGGCCGAGGATCTTGTCCCGTGCCCCGGTGAGCGAGGCGTACATCTGGTTCAGCTGGTCGAGCTGCTGCTGTACGAGGTCGAGCTGCTCAAGGAGGGTATCCAGTTGATCGGTCTGGATCCCGAAGTCCTCCAGCATCTGCTGCAGCTGGCGAATTTCCTGGGCGATGTTCTGGGTGTCCACGGTTGGTACGCCTTGGGCGGTGGCCGGCGTCGCGGCCATACCAAGGGCAACAGCCACAGCGGCTGCGGTCCCGAACAGAATTCTCCGTGCGTACGGGAAGGTCATCCTCATCGCAAAGTCTCCTGACTGAAATCCATGAACTGGCGCTCGGCGGCCTGCGCTGCGGCGCGCGCGATCTGCTCGGCGCTCATCGGTTGGGTAGCGGCGGCCTTGAGGCGGGTGCGGATGGCAACGAGACGCGCCAGTTCCGCGCGGGCATAGGTGTTGAGGGCCAGCGCCTCGTGCAGGTCCTCGGTCTCGCCGATCCGTTCGATGATGTCCTGCACCCGCAGGGCGGCGGCCCGGACCGAAACCAGCGAGTAATCGCCATAGACCCCCGAGCCATGCGCCGAGAGGCTGAAGCTCGCGTTGGCCAGGAGGACCGGGTCGATGGTGCCGAGTGCGTCGATCCCGCCCACGGCGGCGAGGTAGCGGTTGTACTGCTCGGGAATGACCACGACGTAGTGTTGGGTTTCCTTGAAGGGCGGCACACCGCCGTAATCCTGCACGTTACCGGGGCCCGCGTTATAGGCCGCGAGTCCGTGGATGATGTTGCCGCCGAACATGTTCAGCATCTGCGCCAAGTAGCGCGCGCCGCCGGTCACCTGCAGGTAGGGATCGTCGTAGTAGCCGGGGTAGACACCAAGGTCTTTGGCGGTATCCGGCATGATCTGCGTAAGACCATAGGCGCCCACATGCGAACGGGCGCCGATCTGGAACCGGCTCTCCTGCCAGATCAGCGCCTGCAAAAGGCAGCGCCATTGCACGAGGGACAGTCCGGCGCGCGACACCCCGGGGAGGGAAAAAGTATCACGCGCCGCGCGGATGATCAGGGCCTCGATCCCTTCCCGCGCATCACCAAACATGGCGCTGGCAGCCGGATTGCCATCGTCCTTGCCATACAGCGCTTCGGCGGCGGTCTCGGGGCCTCTGCCCGCTTCCAACCCGTCGATGGTACCAGAGACGTCGGTTCCGCCCAAGCTTGTCGCCTCGACGAGGTTGTTCAAGGCTTCGAGCTGCTGGCGTTCAATCTCCGCCAGTTCCTCTTTCCGGGTCAGCGTGTCGCGCTGCAGGGCCAGATCCTTGTCCCGCTGCGCGATCAGCGCCGCCGTGCGCGCAAAATCCTGCGCGTCGAAGGTCGGCACGCCCTGCCCTGTCACCGGGGCGGCGATTGCGGCGCAGATCAGGAAAGGAGGAAGACGGCGCAACATGGATCAGTTCGCAGTGCCGAGGGCGGTGAAGCTGCAGCCGGTATCATCAGGCGCCACGACGGACCCTTTGGTCGAAAGACGCGGCGTGGTTTTCGCTCCTTGTTCATCGAAGCAGTTCGCCGTCGCAGGCTTGTACTCGGCGCAGGCCGACAGGGTGAGCCCGAGGGCAAGAAGCCCTGCACGCAAGGTCATTGTCTTCATCTTCAAAGTCTCCAGAAATCCGGGCGGTCGCGGTAGTCGCTGCCCACCAGTTCCTCGCCCTTCTCCATGCCGCCGAGGATGGTCACGAGCGGCCCGAGGTTTGAGAGATCTGCATCGATCACCACCGAGCCACGGTCGTCCCGCACAAGCGCGAGCCGAGAGGACGAACCGACCCCGAGGAGGATATCGAGCTCCTTCTCTGACAGTCCCAGCATGGCGTAATCGGCCTCGCTGGCGCGGATGTTCGGCAGCAGGATCTGCGTTGGAACCGCCTCGACGATGGTCTTGCCGGTGCGGGTACGTTCGAGCTGGCTTGCGTATTGGGTCATCATCACGACGACTGCGTTCTGTTTCCGGGCGGTGACGAGCCAGTTTGACAGCCGCTCCGCGAAATACGCGTTATCCAGCGCCTTCCAGGCCTCGTCGATCAGGATGACGGTCGGCTTGCGATCCTCGATCACCCGTTCGACGCGGCGGAACAGGTAGGAGAGCACCGCCATGCGCTCCCGCTCGCTCTCGGAATCGAGGATGCCGGTCAGGTCGAAGCCGGAAATGTCGCCCGCGAGGCTGCCCCCCAACTTGAACGTGTCCTGCGGGTTTGTGCCGAAGATCCAGCCGTAGCGGCCTTCCGCGGTCCATTCCTGCATGCGCTCAAACAGATCGCCGTCGTCATCGGTCGACACCAGCAGCGAGGCAAAATCCGACCAGTTCCGAAGACCTTCATGGCTCGCCGAGGCGTTCTGGCGTACGACCTCCTGCAGCCGGTTGGTCTGCACCGGCGTGAGAGGCCGGTCGCGGCGTTCGAGCAGTGTCGCGAGCCAGTCCGCAAGCCAGGCCTGCCCGCGCGCATCGGTCTCGGTCTGGAGCGGGTTGAGCCCTGTCGGGCGCCCGGCCCGCACGGTCGAATAGCTGCCGCCAAGCGCCCGCACCGCCATTTCCATGCCGGCGCGGTAGTCGAAGACAAAAAGCCGTGCACCCGCCCGCCGCGCCATCGCCATGAGGAAGGCCGCGAGCACGGACTTCCCCGAGCCGGGGCGTCCAAGGATCAACGTATGCCCGCCGGTCGGCTCACGATCCGGCGCGCCCTGTTCGTGGAAGTTGAAGCGGAAGCCGCCGCGTTCGGGCGTCGGGAAGAGCGTGATCGGCAGGCCCCAAGGCACATCGCGCCCCGGTTTGCCCAAGGGCGTGCGGTGCAGCGTGGCCAGATCCGCAAAATTGTGGTTGGTGATGGCCGCCTTGCGGCTCCGCGCCCCGGTATTGCCGGGATGCTGGGCCATGTAATGCGCCCGCGCGCCGAAGCCTTCGGAAATCAGGTTGATGCCGCTACTCGCGGCGATGTTGCGCACCTCGGCGCAGATATCGTCGAGCTCGGCGCGCGTCCTGGCATAGACCGCAACGGTCATGTGATGCTCGCCAAAGATCAGGCGCTTGGATTCCAGATCGTCCTGCGCGAGTTCCAGCTCCTCGGCGAGGCTGACCGCCCCGTCATTGGCGGCCTGCATCAGCCGCAGCTGCCGTTTGATGCGGCCCGCCATGATGTTCGAGTTGATCGGCACGAAGGAATGCGTGATGACCATGTCGACCGGTAGGTTCAGCTCGTCGAGCATCAGCGCATCGGTCTTGGCCGGGTAGTTCTTTACCGCGAAGATCGCACCGAACTTCTCGCCTGCGGCGCCTTCGGAGAGGCGGATCGTCGGCCCGTCGAAGGTCGCCCGCGTGTTGGCAACATCCTCGGCCAAAATCCCGAAACGGGAGCGTGGGAACAGCGGGTGTTCGCAGCCGGTATTGAGGCTGCCGAGAAAGCCAAGCAGCGCTCCGGACTGTGCGGACAACAGCCGAGGCTTCATCTCGTCGAAGGTGGAGAGGATGAACCCCACGACCTCGTCAAGCTTGCGCATGCGCCGCGCGGTGTCCTGCGCGAGCCGCGCCCGGGAGGAGCCAGCCAGAAATGGCAGCCCCCTGCCGGTTTCGGGACGCTTCAGCACCGTGAGTGTCAGCGTCTTGTCACGCAGACCAGACGCGCGCAGATGGGTGCGCCAGCGCCGGTCGATCTCACCCGCGAAGCCCGCATCCTCAATGGGTGGCAGGTCCACCTCGACCGCTTTCGAAACCTTGTGCAGGTAGAAGGAAAAACCCGTCCCGGCCTGCGCCACGATCCCGGCCATCAGCGCGCCGATGCGGTCGAGATGCGCATCCTCGTTCGTGGTGCTGTTCAACCCTTCGAGCCGGATGCACTGCATCAACTCGTTGCCCCGCGTGCGGATCACCGTGTCGCTGACAAGGCTCACATAGGGCAGCATCTGCGACAGGCGCTTCTCGCCCGCCACCCAGGACGGCAGCACCGTCGCGAGATCGAGGTTGTCATCATATCGGCTATCACGGGGCATAGCTGTCACCCCCGTGATGCTTGCGATTCCGGGTCGGCGGCGTCTCCTGCAGGGTGATCACCAGCACGTCGAGGAAGTTCGGATCCCAATCGGCGGCCTTCCAGAGCGCGGGCCAGGCGATACCGGCGATCAGCACCACGACCCAGCTCTGCACCCAGAGGACCAGGAGCGTCGAGCCGAAGAGCCAGACCATGGCATACATGATCGGCAGGCCCATGAGCTTGGGTGGCCTCAGAAGGCCGATGAAGACGCGCGACTGGTCTGTCATGGCCTTGCCTCAGGGGGTGGTCCAGATGGCGGCAACGATGGTCGGTGCGGCGGCGATGCCCGCGATTGCCACCACGACCCAAAGCGCTTGCCGGAAGTCGAGGATGCCGAAGAGCCAGGACAGGAACACGCCGATCAGCGCCAGCGTGCCGATCACGATGCCCAAGGGGCCGGTGATGGCATCGACGATGCCCTGCAACAGGGTCTGCACCGGCGAGAGGTCGATGCTTTGCGCAAAGGCAGGTCCGGCGGCAACGATCAGCAAGGCCGCCGCAACGGCGGTCACATTTACAGGTCTCTTCACGAAATCTCTCCTCTCAGGCGTTTCATCACGGCGGTCACTTTCGCCACGTGGCCCATGGTTTCCTTGTAAGGGGGAATGCCGCCGTGGCGGTCGACCGCCTCGGGTCCGGCATTGTAGGCGGCGAGCGCCAGGCGGCTGTCGCCGAAGCGGGACAGCATCATCAGCAGATACCGCGCCGAGCCGTCGAGGTTCTGGCGCGTGTCATGCGGATCGACACCCAAAGCCCGCGCCGTGTCCGGCATCAATTGGCCGAGCCCAATGGCCCCGGCGCCGCTCAGGGCGCGCGGATCATACGCGCTTTCGATCTCGATATTGGCCCGATAGAGCGCAGCCCAGTCGGTGACCGTCAGACCGGCACGGCGCAAACCGGGATGACCGGCATAGCGAAAGGCCGTCGCCTCGATGGCGGTAAGAATGTCGGGATGCGCAAGGACGGGTTTCGGCACTGCTACATCAGCGACCGGTTCGTCTTTTTTGCGCTTGGAGAAGAGAAAGAGCCTGTCGCCCGGCTCAGGCGACGCGTCGTTGTCCGCGTCAAGTGACCGATTCAGGCCATCACGCGCAGCAGCGGCGTCGATCAGTCGCCCATCCTGGCCGACCGAAAATATGAATCCGCCCGAGTTCGACTGTGCCAGCAGGGCCGAGGGTGCGGAACAAACACCTGTACCCAGCAAGACAAGCGTCGCAAAAACGCGGCAGGCGGTCAAACCCTCAGGGCTGGACGGCCGCAGGCCTGCCCGAGACTTCGTGGGGCACACGCCCGCCCTCTTCGAGCGGGATGGACACGACACTTGCGCCCATGTCGGCCAGGAAACTGACAAGGCCGACGATCGTCTTGAACTCGCGGACCTTGAGGTAGCTGCGCGAGGTGACGAGCAGCTTTTCGTCCCGGCCATCGGCAGAGACCGCCCGCACGGTCCAGATGCCGTACCAGCTGTTGTGGCGCTTCTCGGCGCCTTCCTTGCAGATGACTTCGGCGCGGTAACCCTGGCCGAGCAATCCGCGCAGTCCGTCTTCGGTGACCACATTCGGTGCTTCTTCTAACATGACCTCCCCTTGGACCTCCTCATCATGAGTAGCGACCCGCGGGGCAATTCCACGCGGGCAATACAAAACAACATTAATGCTTGCAAGACGATTTATTCGACTTGACCAACCGGATTTGGCTGCTTTAAACGGCTAGCGCACGAATGCGTGAATTTGAAGGGACAAAGGGGTTTTGCCCTACACATGTTTTGTGTCGAACGATCCCACATGCTTGGTATGGCGGCGCTGTTCGTGACCGTTGCACAGATGGCAAGCGCCTGTATCGCCCCGGAAAAGCCCTACCTTCCCGCGCGGCCCGAAGACGTCCGCGCCTATGCCGATCTGCTGCGGGCGGATTTCGAAGGCTACATCGCCGATATTCAGGATTACTTCCGTTGCCTCGATGCCGAGCGCCAGCGCGCCTTCCGCGAGGCGCAGGAGGTCAGCCGGGACTATGGGCGATTGGTCGAGATCCTTGAGTGAGGGCCTTCACGCATCAACCCGCGTCAAGGTCCTCATAATAAACGAGGGCCGGCATGTTCCGGCGCTGGTGCACGATCCGCAAGATCACTGGCGCACCATCGGCAGCGTCAAGTTGCTTGAAGAAAATCACGTGGCGCTGGCAATTGACGGATCGCATTCCCGGCAAAAAAAGGCTTCGGTCCCGGCCGATGCCCGGGTCTTCGGTGATCCGCTCGAATGCCGTGACCAGATGACGGTAGTAGACCAGCCATTGGTCCCTGCCCCACGTCCGGGCCGTGTAGTCACGGATGTCTTCCAGATCGGACCTTGCTGATCCCGAGAGGCGAATGGTCATGCCGTTCAGCGGTCAAAGGCATCTGGCTCGAAAGCCCTCGCGTCAAATTCCGCGAAATCGCCGTTCTCAGCCAGGGCGGCCGCCTGTTCCAGTTCGGCCTTGAGCGCATAGAACTGACGCGCGCCGTCCTTTTCCATCAGCATCCTGATGCCCGCGCGCACAACCTCGCTGACATTGGCGTAAGCGCCGGACTCGATCTGCGTCTGCACGTATTTTTGCATCGGCTCGGTCAGGTGGACGTTTGGCATGATGCACTCCTTATATGCTCGATCCTATCAGATACTGACATAACCCGGCAAGGATTGGGTGCTGGTTGACCGGTTTGACGCGCAAGCATCAAAGTACATCAGATAAATCCGATTGCTGTCGTTTATGTTGTATTGTATTCGCCCGAACAGTTTTGTGGGGAGTCGATACATGAAACCCAAGTTCAAGCAGCTTGCCTTGGCTGCGGCAGTGGCCCTATCCGGCCAGATACCAATGGCCGCACCGGCCAGCGCCTACCAGGTGGACTGCGCCATCCTGCTCTGCCTTGCGGGCGGGTGGCCAGCCTCGGCCCCTTGTGCGCACGCACGTGCAGTGTTCATCCGCCGGATCACCCCTTGGCCTGTCGAACCGCCGCTGCAAATCTGGCGCTGCCCTTTGGGCGCGTCGTTTGTACCCGTCGAAACACCCGGCCCGAGCGAGCGCCTGTTCAAAGCCGCCAATTGGACGGCCCTGCCCCGGCAGTCATTTCCTGCGGATGCGCCGCTCCGCGAGGTCCAAGGCACGGACCGAGCGGATGTGGACATCTCGGATGAGACGTTTGACTTCGTGCGCAGCATCCGCGTGTTCCACATCCAGTATAGCCAACGCGAAAACTGGGAAGGCGAGTGTACACGCAGTGATGCGACCCGGCTCGGAATCTACGGCATCCAAGGCGATTATCACTGGACCTTGTCGAAGGCCTCCGAAGTCCCCTCGGCATCCAGGCTGCGGATCCCAAGCGGCTGCAGCAATTACTTCTACCGCTCGGTCTTCGTCGAATGGCGTGACCACGCCGGACATTACGGCTCGGAAGAGGTCCGCTATTGACCAAATCCGGGTTCGTCCCCCTGCGGACCTGATCACCCAATCCCCTTAAACGAACACGACGCCAGACCGAAGTCCGACGCCGCGCTAGATCACTCTTCCATGCCTGAGTGTTCTAGCCGATCGTCTGCAGCCCTGCAACCAGCAATGTCGTTTTGCTGGCAGAAATGTTGTTACCTCACGATCTGACGTCGCCTCCTTAGGAGACGACCCATGACCCTCACAACCGGCTCGATCCTGCGGCAGATCCTACGATGTGATCTGTCCGTGTCCGCCCACAAACTCGCGACGATCATCCTTGACGGGATCGCCTGGAAAGACGGCTACAACGGGCTCGAGCGTGGCACTGCCGCGTTCACGCTCGCGTCTTTGGCCGACGAGATGGGCGTTAGCCGCCAGCACCTCTCGACTTTGCTTGCCGAACTTGCGGCATCAGAGCTTCGCATCGAGCGATGGAAACCGAACGGCAAATTCGCGCCCTGGCTCTTCCGGTTCGGTTGCGCGTCAGAGGATCAATCACAGCATTTGGCGTCAACTGGGCGCGACACATCACTATCTAGAGAATCTAATAACAAAACTATCTTCTCGGGAAAGATCGAGATCACTCCGGGATCGAACGTCCATCGCACGACCTGGGCCGCGCTTATCAAGGCAGCGAAGGCCGCTCTCCCCTGCTGGAACATCGACACGCAGACGATCTGGGATCGCTTCATGGCCTTCAACACTGCCCGCGGAAATACCTGCGTCCCGGCGGGCTTCCTGCTGGGCTTCATGCGCCGGTGGCAGACCTCGGTTCAGCGGAAGCCCGTGCCGCCGAAACCTGTCGACCGACCCAAGGCAGCGGCACAAACTCATCAATCCGAGTTGTCCAGATTGGCGCAACCGGCGCCGGTTGCGAACCGCCAGTTCCACGCTGCGGACCTGCAGCGTAAGATTGGGTTTGCGGCCTATAAGGATCGGGTTAGAGCCATGGGCGAACGTTTCCGATGCAGCGAGTTTGCTGCTTTGCTGGCAGTTCATGGAGATGCCGTAAGGTCAGGTGAGATCGGACCATGAGTGGAGGTTCAGACCGAAACCGAAGCCGCCCGCCACACCCGGAAGCGTCCCAGCCCGGTCACTTCCTGAGCCAGACTCTCAGACTCCATGGCCCGTTCTTGCCCGCGTGCTGGAGCGAACCACCACAGGCGACACGCTGGATGGCGTTCGGATTGACTGGCTTGCGCGGTCTATGTCGCACCTGCTTGAGGTGATCAATCAACTGTTGGCCAAGAGGGTTTTTCTGAAAATGACGCTTGTGTTGGCCTAACCGATTGCCACTAAATCTAGAAAGTGCTTGCACGAATCTGGTTGGTCGGGCAATAGTCTCGAAAAATATCGCGCGGTCACATAAAAAACGCGCCCACGGATCGAGGCAGACATGAGCGAAGTAGAGCAGGATCTAGACATCGCCATCGGGCACTACGCTGAACTTCTCGCGTCGAACCTGCATGCTCAGCGCGCTGCCCACTTCCCTCCGGATGCCAAGAAGGTGATGCGCACATTGACCAGCGGCGAAGCTGCTGAGCTCCTTGGCGTCGACCATACATATCTTCGGAAGCTTCATCGAGAAGGAAAGATCGTTGACGTCGAGACGACGGCTGGAAGTCATCGCCGCTATACGCTCGACGATATCTGGGAAATCCGGCAGACGCTTGAAGGAAACGCAAAAAAGTCTGGAACTTACGTCCCTGGACGTCGTGACGGTGACGAGCTTCAAGTCATTTCAGTGGTGAACTTCAAGGGCGGGTCCGGCAAAACGACAACCTCTGCTCACCTCGCTCAGCGCTTGGCGCTCAAGGGGTACAGGGTTCTTGCGATCGATCTCGACCCCCAAGCATCTCTCTCGGCTCTTCATGGAATCCAGCCAGAACTCGACCTTATGGAGGGCGGAACCCTCTATGATGCCGTTCGCTACGACGATCCTGTTCCAATCGCCGAAGTGATCCGCAAGACCTACATCCGCGGCCTTGATCTTATCCCGGGCAACCTTGAACTCATGGAGTTCGAGCACGAGACGCCTGCCGCTATCCAGCAAGGCGGAGCGAAAGCGTTCTTTGCAAGAGTTCGTGACGCTCTCGATAGTGTTGAAGCAAACTACGACGTTGTCGTGATCGACTGCCCGCCGCAGCTTGGTTTCTTGACGATGTCAGCACTTTCTGCGTCCTCGGGCGTCCTGGTGACGGTTCACCCGCAGATGCTTGACCTCATGTCGATGTCCCAATTCCTGCGAATGACGGCTGATCTTCTGGGAGTGATCAGGGATGCAGGCGCCAATCTGCGCTTCGATTGGCTGCGCTTTTTGCCAACGCGATACAAGGTCGGCGACGCGCCACAAACCGAAGTCATCGCTTTCATTCGCGGTCTGTTTGGGAGGTCGGTCATGACCAATCACATGGTTGAATCGACCGCAATTTCCGATGCCGGTTTGACCAAGCAAACGCTCTACGAAGCTGACAAAAAGGACTTCACGCGTCAGACGTTTGATCGTGCGATCGAATCCATGAACGCAGTGAACGATGAGATCGCTGAAATCATCCAGAACACATGGGGACGGAATGGCAAGAAAGCCTAAACTTGGCCTGCCGCTGCAGACCCTTCGCAACGCTCCTGACGCTCTTGAAGGGCGCCGACTGCGTGGCGGTGTATTTGAGATCGATTCGGCGCAGATTGTTACCGAAGGACGGTTGGATGACAGGCTTCAGATTGAAGTTGAGGGCCTGAAAAATTCTATTTCCAAGAACGGTCAACGGGTGCCTGTCTTGGTCCGACCACTGGAAGGTGATCGCTACAACCTGATTTATGGCCGCAGACGCCTGGAAGCATGTCGCGAACTCGGTATCAAAGTTCGAGCCATCGTCACGGAAGTTGAGGGTGATCAAGCGCTTCGAGATCAGCTTCTCGAGAACCAAGAGCGTCGTGATCTGAGCTTTATTGAGCGTGCGCTTGTCGCGACGGCGCTTCTGGATGGCGACCATTTGGAAGGGGCTGAGCGCACCAATCGTGGTGTCGCCGAAGTCCTTAACCTCCACGAAGCTGGGGTTTCACAGCTCTTGAGTGTCGTTCGGACGGTCGGCGAGGATCTCATCCAGGCAATTGGTGCAGCTCCTGGGATTGGTCGCCCGAGATGGGAAGAGCTCAAAAAGGCTTTGGGTGCCTACGACGGTGATCGAGACCAACTGCAAGCCGTAGCTCAAGCAGCCAAGTCCGAAAGTTCCGGCTCGGTCGATGAGGTTTCTGAGCGTGCGTTTCTCGCAGTTCTGGAAGCTGCGAAGAGCGCGGGGAGGAAGGCAAATCCGCCTCGCAAGGGCGCGCCTGCTTTGGCGATCCCCGGTGTCGGAGCTGCGACAGTCAAGACCGGCCGCCAAGGCAAGCAGCTAAAACTCGATCTGACTACGGATGAACCTGATTTTGTCAGCTGGTTGGAGGGCAATGCCCCAAAGCTGATTGCCGAGCTTCATGAGCGCTGGAAGCGTTCAGGAGACTGAGGAAGAGCAACTAAAAAGAAGGAGGCACGATAGAGGCAAAAAGAAAAAAGGCCCCGAGAAGCAAGCTTCACGAGACCTTTGTAAGGTTTCGCACCGGGATCAGCCCGCTACAAAATCTCAGTTTTCGCACCTCTGAATGTAGCGTTCTGGCCCCTACCCCGCAAGCGCAAAGCGATTCGCGGGCCGTAGAAATTTTGCCTTCGTGAACGTTTTCATGGAGTACACACCGATTTCGCCGTTTATGCGGCCGATCTCGCATGCCAATCTGCGCGTGATCGAGCGACCCGAGGCATCTATTCCGGGCAGACCCGTCAATAAATGGGAACTCCTGCGCGAGCTCTCGAAGGCGCAAGCGACATTTGGCGTGTCAGAACGTGATTTGACTGTTTTGCAGGGGCTCCTCAGCTTCTTTCCAGACGATTCACTTGGCGGGAACGCCGAGATGGTCGTCTTCCCCTCGAACAAGGCGATCTGTGAGCGCCTGAATGGTATGCCCTGCTCCACGATGCGTCGTCACCTCGCGCGTCTTATCGAGGCTGGTTTGCTCCATCGGCGCGATAGCCCCAATGGGAAGCGCTATGTCCGCAAGCACGGCGCAGAGCGCGTCGCCTTTGGCTTCGATCTTTCCCCGCTCTATTACCAGTCCGAGGAAATCGCGCGGGCCGCAGAGGCCGTACGTGAGGCTGAGGAGCGCGTCAGGCGCCTGAGAGAGGTCGTAAGCCTCATGCGGCGTGATCTCGCGGCCCTCGCAGAGTTCGGAGACGAGTTGCAGCCGGGCCTGCGCATCTGGGATCAGATTCGCGACAAAGCTGTCCTCATAGCTCGCGCGCTTCGCCGCAAGCTTACCAGTGACGACCTCTCGACTTATCGAGCCGATCTTGAAGCTCTCCTCGACCAGGCACGCAACATCATTGATGGCCCTGAAACAGAAGAAATGAACACCAATGGTGCCCAATCCGAGCGTCACCATCATAATTCAAATAAAGAATCTATAGAATTTGAACCTGCTTTAGAAAAAAATGCGGCAGCGTCCGGCGTGCCAGATGTGGACACGAATGAGCTTGTGGCTAGCGTTGATGAACAGGACAGAAGACACCTGCCAAAAATCCCGATCCACCTGGTGATCGCGGCATGTCCCTCCCTCAAAACCTTCTACCAAGGCGAAATCCGGCATTGGCATCAACTTTTCGATGCTGCCTGCCATGTACGGCCTGCCATGGGGATTAGTGCGTCTGTATGGGAAGAAGCCCAGCGGTTCATGGGTCCGGAGCAAGCGTCGATCGTCGTTGCTGCCATGCTGGAACGCTTTGAGGACATCAGATCGCCTGGTGGATACTTGCGAGCTCTGACTGCCAAAGCTACGGCCGGTGAGTTTTCCTGTGGGCCGATGGTCATGGCATTGTTTGGGCGACGATCCGCAGCTTAACAGCTGTTAAGCTGCACTCTGTGGACTGTTTCGCCACCTCGGGATTGGCGACTTAACAGCTGTTAAGTTCCAGTCTCGGAAGCCTCAGAATAAGAGAGGGAAAGGTTTGTTGGTTTGAGGGGTGACGGGAAGTGAGATCGGGAGAGTGGCTTCCGGCGCCCGTCGTGGAGAAGATCTGATGGCGAAACCTGCCCAGAAAGTCACCCTGTCCCCGTCCCGGGACATTCCCTTCGACAAGCTCTTGCTGAGCCAGGCCAACGTCCGGCGCATCAAGGCCGGCATCTCGGTCGAGGAACTGGCCGAAGACATCGCCCGCCGCGGGTTGCTGCAGAGCCTGAGCGTTCGGCCCGTTCTGGCGGATGATGGGTCCGACACCGGTAAGTTCGAAATCCCCGCTGGCGGTCGGCGCTTCCAGGCCCTGTCACTCCTGGTGAAGCAGAAACGCTTGGCCAAGACGACGCCCATTCCCTGCATCGTGCGGGATGCCAATTCTGCGATCCTCGCCGAAGACGACTCGCTCGCTGAGAACATGCAGCGCGCTGCCCTGCATCCGCTCGATCAGTTCCGCGCTTTCGTGGCGCTGCGGGAGAAGGGTCAGGGCGATGAGGAGATCGCGGCCGCTTTCTTCGTCACGCCGCAGGTGGTCAAACAGCGCCTGAAACTCGCCGCCGTGGCCCCTGCCCTGCTCGAGCTTTATGCCGACGACGAGATGACGCTGGAGCAGCTGATGGCCTTCACGGTTAATCCGGATCATGAACGCCAGGTTCAGGTCTGGGAGGCGATCAAGTCCTCCTGGAACAAGGAACCCTACCAGATCCGGCGGTTCCTGACGGAAACCTCCGTGCGCGCGTCCGATCGTCGTGCGGTTTTTGTCGGTGTCAAGGCCTATGAGGCTGCTGGCGGCGCCATGTTGCATGACCTGTTTCAGGGCGATGACGGTGGCTGGCTAGAAGACCCTGCCCTGCTCGATCGTCTGGTCAGCGAGAAGCTCCAGGCTGAAGCCGAAGTCATAGCGACCGAAGGTTGGAAATGGATCGAGGTCTCGCTCGACCTGCCCTATGGCTACACCCACGGCCTGCGGCGGTTGAGCGGAGACCCGGCGCCGATGACGGATGACGAAGGCGTGGCGCACGCCAAACTGCTTGCCGAGTATCGCGCGCTTGAAGAGGAATACGAGGGTCAGGATGAACTCCCCGAAGAGGTCGATACGCGTCTTGGCGTGTTGGAAGTCGCGATGGAGAAACTCGAAGCCCGTCCGCTGATCTTCGATACGGAAGACGTCGCGCGGGCAGGGGCCTTTGTGACGCTTGATCGGTATGGCGAGCTTGCCGTCCATCGGGGCTTTGTCCGGCCCGAGGATGAGCCTCGGGAAGAGATCGACGTCCACAGCGGTGAACCGGTGGCAGACGGGCAGGGCGGTGATGTCGAGGCTTCAGCGTCGAACAACGCGGGGGGCGCGATGATCACCTTTGGGGGACAGGCGCTCGAGGAAACCACTGCTGACGATGAGGACGAAGGCGCCTTGAAGCCCTTGCCCGAGCGGCTGCTCATGGAACTGACGGCGCACCGGACATTGGCATTGCGGGAAGCTGTCGGGCGGTCTCCGGACGTCGCTTTGACGCTGCTGCTCATAAAGCTCGTGGGCGACACCTTCCGGACGTCCAATTCGGCTGGTAGCTGCCTCGAGGCTTCGGTGCGTCACGTCTACATGTCCGCGCAGGCCAGCGATCTGAAAGACAGCGTGGTGGCCAAGCTGGTGGACGACCGCCACGCGGAGTGGGAGGCCGACTTGCCGCTTGGCGACGATGCCGCTCTCTGGGATTACCTGACCGCCCTTGATCAAGGGAGCCGCCTGTCGCTGTTGGCGCATTGCCTCAGCTTCGGGATCAATGCGCTGCATGAGAAGGTGAACCCGTATGGTGCCGGTATCTCCGCCAGCGGTTTGACCAAGCGGATGACCCAGTCCGACTTGGTCGCACGGGCGGTCGAACTCGACATGGTCGAGGCGGGCTGGGAGCCGACGGCCGATACCTACCTGAACCGCGTGCCCAAGGCCCGGATCCTCGAGGCCGTGCGCGAGGCGAAAGGGGAGGGGACGGCGCAACTCCTCGATCACCTGAAGAAGGGCGAGATGGCGACCGAAGCCGAGCGTCTTCTGAAAGGCAGCGGTTGGTTGCCGGACGTTCTTCGCCGCCACGATCTGGAGGCTCTCGATGGTGCGGAAGGGCAGGGGGCGTCTGACGACGAAATCGACCCTGATCCGGCCGATAGTGTCGATCTGCCCGCCTTCCTCACCGCTGAATTGCCCGGTGATGAGGCGTCGAAAGTGGCCGCGGAGTGACCTGAGCCAACTTGGGGCGGGAAAATCCGCCCTAAATACACTTAAATTGAACTTTATCAATGAGATGGACGCCGATCTTGGCGTTCTGGATGAGGAATCATGTCTGCAACGACCATTCTCGACACCGCGCCCCTCGGGGCGCTCATTCGCTACACTGACTACAGCCCCAAACCACCTGCGCGGTTCACCAAAAAGCTTGCCGCTTGGGAGCGTTCGAACGGCGTGGGCCGTCTCGTCAAGAAGGAGCCACCGCGACCCTATCCGACCTGGACGGCGCCAGCGTCGTTCACGCTGCACGAGGGGAATTTCTCCTCGGATGGGGTCATTCTTGTCACCATCATGCGAACGCACTCGGCGGATAGCGCCTTGACCTTCGAGGTCGCTGAGGAACCACAGCCCGGACAGGTGCGCGTCCTGCTGGATTTCGGCGGGTGCACCGAGCTGCTCCACCTCGCCGAGTCTGTTTCGGCTGCCGAGCTTTGGATTTCAAAGGAAGGCCATCGCAACGCGCGGCTGGAGATTGTCGGCGAAGAAGACGCCGGTCGGGCAGGGGGCGCGGAGCTTGCCGCCTGAGCATATGTAGAACCCGAGGGGCCCACCAATGCGCGGGCCTCTCACCCATCAAGACCTTGTCCTGCAAGATCGCTGGGCACCATAGGGTCCATCCAACAAGGAATGAGGTCTTCTACCAAATGCCTGCCCGAGAGGCTGGCAGCGAAAGCATCAGGGGGACACCCGGCTCCAGTCAGCGGTCGCACCATCCCCCGCTCGCCATTCCCTTCCTTGCCCCAAATCCTGTCTTGGAGATCAACCCACATCAAGGGGTCGGACTACGGGCGAGCCCGTGCCGCCGGCTGGATTCGGCCACGTTTCACTTTCGAGGCCGAACGCACCCGGTGATGTCAGCCAGTCTTTGGGCCTGCGGGGGCCTGTCGCGCGGGGGATGGTCCTCCGCCTCCAAGACAGGAGCCAAACAGATGTCCCGCAAAGATGCTCACGCCTTCGCCGCCTCCCTCGCCGCCACGCTCATGGTTTCGATCGTCGTCTTCCAGGCCGGTGATGGAACCTATGGTGCCGTCCCCGCCGATGAAATCGACGGAGACGAGGTCGTGATCATATCGGAATACGACCCACTCGGGTGAGGCTTCGGCCTCACTTTCTTCGGGCTCAGGCACGGCACAGACGCGCCTTTGGACGCGGGACACCCCGATGGGGTGACCCGGTCGCTCGGACGGTGGCTCGGACGGACAACGTCCCGGAATCCGGCATCGGCTGCTCCACTGGGCAGCCTTTCAGAATTCGGTCGAAACTTTTGCTCTGACGCCCAGCGGGATGTCGCGGCGTTCATTGCACTGGTCGTGACGTCCATTGTCCGGTGGTTTCACGGTCCGCATGTCCTCGGCACCGACGATCAGAGGCGCGCAGTCGTCTTTAGGGAAACGCTGGCAGGGCAGTGTAGTTAAGAGCAGCCAACACCAGCGGTGGTCGGGACGCACCAAACCGTTCCCACTGCGCAGGTTGGGGAACCACACTCAGTCTGGGCATGCGTCGCGGACACATGCGCGGGGTGTTCGTCCCTTGGCCATTGGAGGCGCCTGTCGGAACGTGACCTTTGTGTCTGCGGGTTTCGCATCCAGAGGTCGCCCCCAAACATACGACGATCCCCTTCAGTGGAGTCGGCCATGGCGTCGACCTTCAGCTTTTCGGTATCCATGTCGACTGCACGTTATGGTTGAATTTAGGCGATTGTGCATCGTGTCCACTGGACCCGGCATTTGCTGTCCGTCTCGGACAGAACATGCACCGTCCACGAGGCGAAGGCGCGAGGCGGGGCGAGAACTCTTTTGGTGAGTGTAGGTGCCGCCACGGAGCTGGGTATGGGGTCAACCTGTCTCGATGGGCTAGGTGACAGGGTTCGGCATGGGCTCCCTGCGCCTCTCTGTCTTCTGGTGCCATCCCTTCGACTGACAATCCCCTAATCCCGTTCGTCTGCCTGCGCGCAACCCCGCGTCGGCCCTGGCCGTGTCGGTCGTGTGCCACGACCAGCCCGCTCCACCCAGGTCCTTTGGGGGTTTCCGGCGTCCGTTTCGTCCACCGTGCACGCGTCATCCGACGGGCTTCTTCCGGGTCTTGTCGAAGGGACGGTCCCGAAGACAGGAAACACAGGAGCTTATCATGCAGAACATCGTCATCCTCGCCGGCAACATCGGTCAGACCCCCGAAACCCGCACCGCCCAAAGCGGCACCAAGATCACCACCTTCAGCCTCGCAACCTCGCGCCCCCGCCTCTCGGAAGGCCGTGTGATGCGCGACGAGAACGGCTACCGGGTCATGGACACCGAATGGCACCGCATCACCTGCTTCAACGGTCTCGGCAAGACGGTCGCCGAGCATTGCGAAAAGGGCATGAAGGTCCTCGTCCACGGCCGCATCCACTACACCAAGTGGATCGACAGCATGGGCAACGACCGCTACGGCTGCGAGATCATCGCCGAGAAGGTCGACTTCCTGAGCCGTCCGAAGTCGGCCGAGAACGAAAACCCCGAGCTGGTCGACCGGGACGACGAAATCCCGTTCTGAGGAACGGGTCTCCCCCTCGGGCCCGGCGGGCAACCGCCGGGTTCAGGTAGTTTCGGCCCAAAGTTGCCGTTCACCACCGGTCTCCGCCGCTGCGTTGTGGCCTGTGGGTCCGGACATTCGCTGCCGCCAAATGAGAAACGTTTGGACGAACCGGCCTACTGGTGTGGTGGGCTTGGTCGAAAGTGAGACAGAAAGAGATCACGCCTAAGAAGCCGCAGGTCGGACAAGTCAATGACAAGCTGCTTGGTCGCCGCGCTACGGCTCCGCCCCGAACGAAGTCGGTGTTTGCGACCAAAGTCCATGCGTCCAAATCCCGACCAACCGGGGGGCTTTGTGCTATACTGATCCGGTTGATGCATCGTAGGGAGGCGTTGCAGATGTTGGAAGAAGCTTTGATCAGGGATGTGCATGGCGCACAGATCCAGCATGCAGGCCCAACGCGGTCCGCAGACTGGGACGAGGTTCAGGAGTTCTGCCGGTCTGTCTATATGCCTTATCGCGTACAACCGCTTGAGCGGTTATCAAGGCCGGACGCCACGATGATATCCGCCAGAGCCGGACGCGTGACGATGACGCGATTTTCCTATGGCACCGGTATTTACCTCGACCAGTTTGATCCCGAGGCCGGCAACATCCTTGTGCTTAACACCTTGCGCGGGGCCTTGAATCACCAGTGTCTGGGCGCGCCGGCTCAAACCGGGGCGGGCGACAGTTTCGTCGTCGATTGTTCCCGAACCGACTACTGGCTGGAAGGCGATCCCGACCACATGCAGCTTAACCTCACCATCGCGCATCAGGTGATGGAGGAGACCGCTGAACGTTGGTTCGGTTTCGTCCCCGATGACCGGCTTTGGACGAGCCGGATCAAGTTCGGGGGAGCGAATTCGGCTTGGCTGAAGCTGTTGGGCTATGCAGCGCAGAGCGTGAGTGAACCCGGGTCCACTGCCGCTGACGGGCCGCTGGGACGACATTTGGAGGAAATCATTTGCCTTGAGCTTCTGCGCCAATGGGCTGCAGGGGCTGGTGTTCGACTTGATGACGGAGCGCGTGCGGCGGCGCCGCGATATGTGCGGCAGGCCGAAGAGATTTTCGAGACCGAGGCACGGCAGGCCCCCAGCGTCGGGGACGTGGCGCGACGCGTCGGTGTTTCGGCAAGGACCCTGTCTGGCGGCTTCACGCGCTTCCGCGGGGTGTCGCCGAGGGCGTTTCTCTCCGCGCGTCGGCTTGACGGGCTGCGTGCGGACTTGCTGGCAGCCTCGGGCGACAGGACCGTTAGCGAGATCGCTGCGGACTGGGGGTTCGTCAATTTTGGCGCTTTGGCGGGGCGCTATTGCGACCGATTTGGGGAGTTGCCGTCGCACACACTGGCCCGGTCACAGCGAAAACAAAGCCTGAACTGACTTTGCTTCCGATCTCGGACAGTGTCTGCCGGTCGCGGACAGACCGTCGAAAACCCGCGCCCTATCGTCCCTGACAGTTCATCAAGGGAGGAGACGATGACAGATCTCAAATCCAGCTGTGACACCATTCTGAACGGTGTTGTTTCAAGTGACCCAAGGGTGCCGGGTGTGGTGGCCATGGTGACCGACCGCGACGGCGACATCTATTCCGGGGCCGCCGGTGAGCGGCGCCTTGGCGGCGATGCGATGACCGAAGACACGGTTATGGCCATCTTTTCGACCACCAAGGCGATCGCGGGGACGGCAGCCCTTCAATGCGTAGAAGAGGGGCTTCTGGACCTCGACGCGCCCGCGAAAACCTACGCGCCCGCCATTGGCGAGCTGCAGGTGATCGACGGCTTCGACGAAGCTGGGCGGCCCCGGCTGCGGGCACCGAAAAGCGACATCACGACCCGGCAGCTCATGCTGCATACCGCCGGCTTCGGTTATGATTTCTTCAATGAAACCTATGCCCGTATGGCAACCGATCATGGGCAGCCATCGGTGGTGACCGGCTCCCGTGCCTGTATTGAGACGCCGCTTCTGTTTGATCCGGGCGAGCGCTGGGAATACGGCACCAACATCGACTGGGTCGGCCAGGTGGTCGAGGGCATCCGCGGCAAGCGGTTGGGCGAGGTGATGCGCGAACGGGTCTTCGATCCGCTGGGCATGCAGGACATCGCCTTCACCCGCACCGACGCGATGAAGGCCAGGACGGCCACGATCCACGCCCGTGGCGAGGACGGTTCGCTGACCCCGATGGACGATTTTGCGCTTCCCGATGATCCCGAGGTTCACATGGGCGGACATGGGCTTTATGGGACGGTGCCCGAGTATATGAAGTTCATCCGGATGTGGCTGAACGACGGAGACGGGCCGAACGGGCGCGTGCTGAAACCTGAGACGGTCGAATGGGCTGTGAAGGGCGCACTTGTACCACCGCAAAAGGTGACGATGTTGCCGGGCGTCATCCCTACGCTGTCCAATGACGCCGAATTCTTTCCGGGGCTTGCCAAGGATTGGTCCTATACCTTCATGGTCAACTCCGAAAAGGCGCCAACCGGGCGACCCTCGGGCGCCATCGGATGGGCCGGCCTCGCCAACTGCTTCTACTGGATCGATCGCGCGGGTGGTTTCGGCGGATACTGGGCCACGCAGATCCTGCCCTTCGGTGACGCAGTATCTTTCACCGGTTACATGGCCTTTGAAACGGCGGTCTATGAGGCGCTGCAAAAAACACAGGCTGCGTAGGATCCGATCCTGCGACGGTCGCGCACGGGGATCGGCGTCGCCTGTCCCCGTGACCCAACGACCAGTCCTTTCCATGCTTGATAAAAAACCGTCCTCCGTCGGCTCGCCAAGGTTTATTCTGCCTTGATGGCGTGCGTCGACCACCTAAAACTCACGCTTCGACTCGGCCCTTTGATCAACAATATGCGTCGGGCGAGGTTGGCAAGGTTAGGGTGGGAGTAGTTCCGCCAAGAATGACTGCTTTCCAAGGTTCACATCTGGATTTCGCCCCCGTAGCGAAGGTCCGGAATCCGCCCTTTTCAGAGTAAGAGGAGTGCCGGTTTTTCCGTGACGGGTTGAGGGTTGGGAGAGTGGCTCCCGGCGCCTGTCACGGGAGATAACCGATGGGTGTTGTGGAAGTTCTGGATCCGGTCGCACCGATGCGGGCTGGTGGCTGGAAAGTGGATGTGAGCCGGGGCGAGCGGAACGGGCGGGTGTCGTCCGAATGGTTCAATCGGCCGGATGACGAGCGGTATCTGTCGCTCGACGACCTCTGGGCGAGCGTGAAGGGTCGGTCCGAGCGCAGTCGTAGCCGGGTGGTGCAGACGGCGGACATCCGGGTCGAGGCCGCGCGCGACAACCCAGAGCGGTTGCACCTGATGCTGCCGAAGGCACATGAACCGGTCGCGCCCACGCATTGGGCGTTCGGCCAGCTCGCCAGCATTGTTGGCGCTCCGGCCTCCTACCTGCGGCAGCTTCCCGCACCGTTGGCGGGGATCAACCTGCAATACGGCCTGACCAACCACCGCGCCGAGCAGGTGAAGACCTTCGAGACCGAGGATGGCCGCACGGAACTGCGCGCCGTGACCGGCCCCGACTACGGCCGCATCCATGACTTCGAGCTTGTCGAGGCGGTGCAGCGCATCGCGGGCAATGGCACGGGCGACACGCGCTGGAAGGTTCCGGGTGTGCTCGACTGGTCGACCGGGGTCTACAACCCCGACGTCGAAATCAGCCGCGACACGACCACGCTCTATGCCTCGGACCGCGACGTCTTCCTGTTCCTGGTCGACGATCGCAACCCGATCGAGGCGGGCAAGCTGGCGGACGGCTCTCCCGATCTCTACTTCCGGGGATTTTACTGCTGGAACTCCGAGGTGGGCGCGAAGACGCTCGGCATGGCGAGCTTCTACTTGCGGGCGGTGTGCCAGAACCGGAACCTGTGGGGCGTCGAGGACTTCCAGGAGATCAAGATCCGCCACTCTAAATACGCCGCCTCGCGCTTCGCCCATGAGGCCGCACCCGCGCTGACGCGTTTTGCCAATTCTTCGCCGCAAGGGTTCATGAACGGGATCAAGGCGGCGCGGCAGCAGATCGTGGCGCGCAGCGACGAGGATCGCGCGGATTTCTTGCGCAAGCGGGGCTTTTCAAAGGCCGAGTCCGGCAAGATCATTGAGAAGGTGCTGATGGAAGAAGGCCGCCCGCCCGAGAGCATCTTTGATTTTGTGCAGGGGATCACGCGGCTTGCGCGCGACAAGACCCAGCAGGATGCGCGCCTCGATATGGAAGGTCGGGCCAAAAAGCTGCTTGACCGGGTTGGCTGACGCGAAGTCCCGTCACGGCGACCGCCTGCCAATGCGGCGGTCGCTTCATTTCCCTTCCACATGTACGCCACCTGCCTTGGTCTTTTGGGCAGGGCGGGCGCGTACGCATTGCAGTGAGACCGATATGACCCCGCAAGAAGAAACCATCGTCCTCGAGGCTCGCGACATCCTCGGTCGCTACCTCAGCCGGAACCCGGTTATCAGCAGCTGGCAAGCGTTGCTGGACTATTGCGCTTTGACCGTACGTGGCGACATCGAGCGGTTCCATGTCCTCTACCTGGACCGCAAGAACCGGATCATCTCGGACGAGTTGCTTGCGACGGGAACCGTCGATCACGTGCCGGTCTACCCGCGCGAAGTGATCAAGCGGGCGCTGATGCTGAACGCCAGCGCGCTGATCCTGATCCATAACCATCCCTCGGGCGATCCGACGCCATCCGAGGCCGATCTCGACATGACCAAGGCGATCCAAAAGGGCTGCGAAGTCCTCGGGCTGACGCTGCATGACCATGTCATCGTCGGTGCCGGAACCGAGTTGAGCCTGCGGACGCTTGGCAAGATCTGACGGCATTCGCCAGTTGGACCACCGCCCCCTCGAGGCAGAGGGCGGCGGTTTGGTCTTTGACGGTTTGAAGCGGGAAGAATGGCTTTCCGCGCCGTCGGAGACACGCCCATGTTCGACCTTCCTGTCCAATCCCCGGCATCACCACTGCAAGCGGATGTGCTACCGCACGTCGCCACGCAGGTTGCAGACCCGAGCCTGCCGTTCTCGCTGACCGTAGCCTGTCATGCGCCTACGGCAGTCATGTCCACTCGGGCCCGACCCAAGGTCCTGGACCGCTGCGCGACTCTGGCTGAGGCTATGCAGTCCGCAATGGATCACGCAGACGATTGCGCCCCGGGCGGCGCGCCACGCCTACTGACAATCCTTGACCGGGAGAGCCGTCTCGTTCTGGCCGGGGTGGTCAGCGACGGCTGTGTCGCCTGGTGCCATCCGGTCTCGAACGCCGCCGAGGCGCGGGCCGTTGTCTTCGAGGCGAGCCAGACCCGCTCGCAGGCCATCCGCGCGGCAGACTGGCAGGATCACGACATTGCACAGCGGTTGCGGCACCGGGCCGATTGTCTGGATGCCCGTCTCGTCGATCCTTTGTGGCGCGTCTTCGCGGCGCGGGCCCTGCAGATCGCGGCGTGACGGCCCAGAGTTCGAGAAGGGCAGGGGGGGTGAACCTGGCGGGGACGAGAGAGCGCCCGCGGTTCCCATCCATTCCCTCTTTCAAGGAGCCTCCAATGCTACCGTCTGAACCCACCCTCGTTGCCCCGATGCCGCCGTCCCGGGTCAATTTCGCGGCGCTGCACGCTGCCGAGCGAGATCGCGAAGCCCGGCGCAACCGCCTGCTCAAGACCAACAAGACCCGCTTCTTTGCGGCACTTTCATCGGCAGGTATCACCCATGTCGTCGCGGATTTTCGCGAGACAGAGGGCGCATGCGACGTGCACGCGGTCACCGCTTTCGCCGGGCCAACCGTCATGTCGTTCCCTGCGGCCCAGATACCCTACCTGGCCGTGACTTGGGACAATCCGGAGATCGAGCCCCGCATACTGTCTCTGCCGGAGGTCGCCGAACAACTGGTCTTCGATCTGCTTGAGGACATGCCGGGCATCATGGGCACGTTGTGCTTCGATGCCACCGCACGCTGCGTCCACCTCGATGTTCAGGGCGAGCCCGGCACGCAGGCCCCGTAGCCCGCGACCAATACCCATCTACACCCAGATGCCCAGCCTACCCGCTGGGCTTTCCCCTTCACGGAGGCTGCCATGGCAGATCACTTCACCCATTTCTCCTGTTTCATCGATGTCGGCGACCCCGAGCGCGCCGCGCAAGGCTACGAGGCGTTCATCGCCTTCCGAAACCGGGCCTTCGAGACCTCCGAGTCCCTATCTTGCGGCTTCGACCTTTCCATCCTGGATGACGCCACCGGATCGCGGCTCTGGATCCGCGACAGCGACACGGGCGATGTCGAGGCGGTCATCAAGTTCATCCTGCACCTCGCTGACCTGCTCGACCTCTCTGGCCTCTGGAGCTTCGAATACGCCCTGACCTGTTCCCGCCCGAGGCTCGGGGCCTTCGGGGGCGGTGCCCATGTCATCGACCTTGGTGCGCGCAAATCAATCGGCTGGACCACTACGCAGGACTGGCTTGCTGCCGCGCTGAACGGGGAGGACGCCCATGCCTGAGACGATCTACACGACGGTCTATCAGTTCACGGAACTCTCGGATGTTGCCAAGGAGAGGGCGCGCAGCTGGTATCGGGAACTTGGCCCGCATGACGATTGGTGGGATGCAGTTTACGAGGATTTCGAGCGGGTCTGTGAGATCCTCGGCATCACCCTGAAGACCACGCCCGTCCGCCTGATGGGCGGCGGCACACGGGCCAAGCCCTGCATTTGGTTCTCCGGCTTTTGGAGCCAAGGGGACGGCGCCTGTTTTGAAGGCTACCTCCGTCACGCCAAAGGCGCGTCCGCCCGCATCCGTGGTCACGCGCCGACGGACGAGACGCTGCACAACATCGCCGACCGGCTGCAGGCGATTCAGCGCCGGAATTTCTATCAACTTGCCGCCGAGGCCAGCCACCGTGGCCGGTACTATCACGAATACAGCATGTCGGTGGACGTCACGCGCGACAGCCCGACCTGGCAGCCGCCGACCGAAGACGCGGAAGACATCGTGACCGAGGCGCTGCGCGATTTGGCCCGCTGGCTCTACCGCCAGCTTGAGGCCGAATACGACCACCTCACCTCGGACGAGGCCATCGAGGAGGGGATCATCGCGGGCGCGTATACGTTCACGGAAGGAGGGCGGCGGTTCGGTTAACAAAGATCAACTGTAAGGTTCATGTGGTCTTTACAGAAAGTCCATATGATCTATATTCAGGTCAATGGAGAACGCCATGTACGTTGCTGAGAAAATCCGGGAACCCGCACAGATCAACGCCGTCGCGTTGAAAGCCTATGCCCGCGTGGCCGATGCCTGGGGTCTCAGCCTCAAGGAAGCGGCTGGCCTTGCTGACATGTCAGAGAGCACATGGAAGCGCGCCAAGAAGCCGGGTTTCGCGGGGGAACTGACCAAGGATCAACTGCTGCGGCTGAGCGCGGTCATCGGCATTTACAAGTCGCTCGAGCTCTACTTCTCGGAGACACTGGCAAGAAGCTGGTTCACCCGACCGAATAAGGGGCCGCTCTTTGGTGGCGGCCGACCAGTCGACACCGCCATCGACGGGGGGTTGCCGCAGATCCTCGCGGTTCGGACCTATCTTGATGCGTTGCGTGGTGGGGCATGAAGCATACCGAGATTTCCGATCGCGGTCTCGTTCGGCTCCTGCCTGCCACCTACCACAAGCCACCATCGCTGCGCGGTCTCGTCGATACCGATGACGAGATGGAGATCTTGGCAGAGATCGAGGGCCTGACCAGTGGACGTCTACAGGCCGAACGCGGGCGCAACCCGCATCTGGACCCGCGCGAACTCGCTTGGCAACGCCGCAGCCGCGATCTGCGCATCTATGGGGACAGTCACGTTAATGCCGCCTTCACTTACACCCGCGCCGGCGGAAACCGCTTCAACACCGAGGAGCGCGGCGCGTGGTACTGCGCATGGGATGTGATGGTTTCCGTCAGCGAAGTGGCCTGGCACCGCACGCGCGAACTCGGCTTTACCGGCAGCTTCCACGACAGCGCCCGCTACGTGGAACTGCTTGCCGATTTCATCGGCGTCTTCGACGATATGACCGATGAGGCAGGTCATCCGGCGCTGCATCCGGATACGGCTGTCGGGTATCCCGAGGGCCAAAGCCTGGCCGAGCATCTGCGTCGGGGCGGATCCAAGGGATTGATTTATCCTTCGGTCCGGGCTCCTGCACCTGGCGGGAATTGCTTGGTCTGCTTCGAGCCCCACGCAATTCAGAACGTCCGGCCGGGCGCGTCTTGGGATCTTGTGTGGGATGGGACACCGCACTACTCGATTGCGGCTGTTGTCTGATCCAAACTGGGTTGCCGCCCAAAACCGCTTGAACTTGGCTGTACGGTTCTCGGGGCAGAGGTGGGGATCGGTTTCACTCAGACTTCTTGTGCGCACGCGCGATCTGGCAATCTGGACGCGGCTATGTGCCAACTGATCAGCAGTCAACTTCAGTTGTTACACTTATTTCTGTTATTTCACTTGAGGGATCGCAACTCGAGCGTATATCAGGGAGGAAAACGGGAGAAACCGATGGCTCAGACGGAGAACACGACCGAAGACAGGGGGCTGATGGAACGGCCGCCTACGCGCGACGAGATTGATAGCGCGGCGCACGCCGCGACGGCGATCGCGGTCGCCATGGAGTTGGATGGCGGCCTGAAGGTTTCGGGCGAGAACGGTGAGGCCGTCAAAATCGCGCCTGCCGTCGGCCAACTGATCATCGAACTGCTGGGCCATGTCAGCAACGGCAATATGGTCACACTGGTGCCGGTGGGCACGATGCTGACGACGCAGGAAGCGGCAGACATGCTCAACATATCTCGACCTTACCTGACGAAGCTGCTCCTGCGCGGTGATATCAAATTCGAGCAGGTGGGATCGCACCGCCGGGTACGCATTGACGAGTTGATGCGTTATCGCGACGAGAAGGCCAAGAAGCAGGAAGCGGCTTTGGCCGACCTGGCGCGGTTGGGTCAGGAGTTTGACCAAGGATGAGCTTTGTCGCCAACCCGTTTGTGGTGGTGCTTGACGCCAATGTGCTTTTTCCTTTCAGAACCAGGGACGTTCTGTTCACCTTCGCGCAGGAAGGCCTTTTCCGCGCGCGGCTGACCGATGAAATCATTGATGAATGGACGCGCAACCTGATCCGCCTGAAGCCGCATCTTGAGGCGAGTGTACGCCAGCAGGAAGCGGCGATCCGGGAACATTTCGAGGAGTGCTTCGTGGAAGGGCACCGCCCATTGATCGCTGGCCTTGAATTGCCGGATCCTGATGATCGCCATGTCTTGGCGGCGGCAATCCGTTGTTCTGCGCAGGTCATCGTCACGGAAAACCTGCGCGACTTTCCATCTCAACAACTTGCGCCTTATGACATCGAAGCCCTCAGCGCTGACGACATGTTGGCAAATACCTATGCGCTGTTTCGGCAGGGCGGCGCTCGGGCCTTGAGGAAAGTGCGCCGACGCTATGGCAATCCGCCCATGACGTCTTCGGAGTTCCTGCTGGACCTTACCAAAAACGGCTTGTCCAAACTTGCCGCGCTTGCACGCCAGGACATCGAATACCTCTGACGGACAGGGTCACTTATTCCCGTCGATCCACTTCGACATCAGCCCCTTGTCGCGGAAGCACTCGTCCGGGACGGCGCGCCGTTTGATCCTGGCGAGCTTCTCGGCAAAGGCGACCTGCTTCGAGGTCGGCCGGTTGTCTGAAGGCACAGGCGCACTCTTGGCCTGAGCATCAATCCAGGCGCTCAGGGCGCGCCGATCCTGTTGCGTTTCCCACGGCAGGAGTGTCCCGTTGCGCTGCGCGAGGGACCGCGCATAGGCGAGCTGCTTGGGCGTGGCGGGCAGGGCAAAGGTGGTGCTTTCCATCGAAGAACTCCCTTTCTGGCTTGTCTCACAAAATAGAACATACCAAGAACAAAATCAAGTCATGTGCGCTAGCGCCTCGGTGAGAGAGGTAGAGGGTGGATGGGGAAGGTCAGGTCCGAGGCTGCCCGAGAGAGGGTGTTCGGGCCTGATCCTGTCCCTCAATCCGGAGTTTCCCGATGACACATCTTGCCCCTGTTGCGCAGGCGTCCTTGCCTGCGCCCGTTATTCCTTTGGCCGCAAATCCTGCCTCCGCGATCCTTGCGGTCGCCGAGACGCTGCAGCCCGATCTGGCGCAAGGGCTTCAGATCGACGCGCTGCGCCTGCGGCTCGAGATGGAGCGCGCCTTTGGCGGTTCCGATGCGACCGGTGCCTGGAATTGGAAGCTCGCCTATGAGGCAGGCGAGGTGGCTCTGGTCCTCTTTCTGCGAAAGTTCGGCCGTGCGCTGCTGGCCCGGGCCGGTTCGCCCGAGGCGCTGTTGCCCATCCTCGCCAGGGTGGCGGGTCTCTTGCCCACGCATACCCGGCGCTCGGAGGAGATGGAGCGGTTTCAGCAATTCTCGACGCCGCTGCCCATGGGGCTCGCGGCTGTGGCGGCAGCACAGATCACGCCCCGTGACCTCGTCCTCGAGCCTTCGGCCGGGACCGGGCTTCTGGCGATCCTCGCCGAGATCACGGGCGGTAACCTCGCGCTGAACGAGTTGGCAGACACCCGCGCCGACCTTCTGCGCCTTCTCTTTCCGGGCCATCCCGTCACCACATTCGACGCCGCACAGATCGACGATCACCTCGACGCAGGGCTGCGCCCTAGCGTCATTCTGATGAACCCGCCCTTCTCGGCCCAAGCCAATGTCGATGGTCGGTCGACCGAGGCGACGGCCCGACATCTGCGCTCGGCCCTTGCGCGCTTGGTTCCCGGCGGACGGCTCGTGGCCATCACAGGGGCCGGTTTCGCGCCGGATGCGCCGGCCTGGGCCGAGACCTTCGGCCGTCTGACCGAGACGACCCATCTCATCTTCACCGGCGCGGTGTCGGGCGCAGCTTTCGCCAAGCACGGCACCAGCTTCGAAACGCGGATTTCTGTCTTCGATAAATGCCGCGGCGGTGAGCCGGGCGGCATCACCGCTGACCTGCACCAGCCCACGTCCCCCGACGTGGCGCATCTGATGTCCAGGGTCACTGCAGAGGTTCCGCCGCGCCTCGAGATGGAACGGGCCGCAAATGCGGGTCTGGGCCACTCTTCCCTCTTCCCGGAAAATTCTCACCCCACCACCCGCAAACCCGTCAGCCGATCCCGCGCGACATCTGCGGCTCAACCGGCGAACACCGGCACGTCGGTTGAGGCCGAGAACCTGGACTACGCACTCCGCGACGTCGCCGAGGACGAAGACGCGACACGGCTGTCCGACGCGATTTACGAGACCTTCCGCATGCAGGCGATCGACATCCCTGGTGCGGCGCCACACCCGACCAAGCTTGTGCAATCGGCGGCCATGGCCTCTGTCGCACCTCCGAAACCCTCCTATCGCCCTAAGTTGCCCCCAGCCGTCAAGTGCTGTGGCCTGCTGTCAGACGCGCAGCTCGAGACCGTCATCTACGCGGGGGAGGCGCATGGCGCGCATCTCACTGGGTCTTGGACCGTGGATGAGACCGGCGACATGGTCTCGGCCGCGCCCGATGATGCCGCTGACGCCGTCCGCTTCCGCCGGGGTTTCTTCCTCGGTGATGGCACCGGCGCGGGCAAGGGCCGCCAGTCGGCTGGGATCCTGCTCGACAACTGGTGCCAGAGCCGCCGCAAGGCGCTCTGGATCTCGAAGAGCGACAAGCTTCTGGAGGACGCGCAGCGCGACTGGTCGGCGCTTGGCCAGGAGCGGCTTCTGGTGACGCCGCTGTCGCGTTTCGCACAAGGCCGCGACATCCCGCTGACCGAGGGCATCCTCTTCACCACCTATGCCACGCTGCGCTCCGAAGAGCGCGGATCGAAGAAATCCCGCGTCGATCAGATCGTCGATTGGCTCGGGGCGGACTTCGACGGGGTGATCCTCTTCGACGAAAGCCACGCCATGGCGAATGCCGCGGGTGGCAAAGGCGAGCGGGGCGATACCATGGCCTCGCAGCAAGGCAGGGCGGGTTTGCGCCTGCAGCACAAACTGCCCAATGCCCGCGTCGTCTATGTCTCGGCCACGGGCGCGACGACCGTCCACAACCTCGCTTATGCTCAGCGTCTCGGCCTCTGGGGCGGGGAGGATTTCCCCTTTCAAACCCGGTCGGAATTTGTGGAAGCCATCGAGGCTGGCGGTGTCGCGGCGATGGAGGTTCTGGCCCGCGACCTCCGGGCGCTCGGCCTCTACACGGCGCGGTCGCTGTCCTATGACGGTGTCGAATACGAGATGCTGGAACACGCGCTGACCCCGGAGCAGCGCGGCATTTATGATGCCTATGCCGGGGCCTTCGCCATCATTCACAACAACCTGACCGCGGCGTTGGAAGCGGCGAACATTTCTGGCGAGAGCGGCACGTTGAACCGTCAGGCGAAATCCGCCGCGCGGTCCGCCTTCGAGTCCGCCAAGCAGCGATTCTTCGGCCACTTGCTCACCTCGATGAAGACCCCCACGCTGATTTCCAGCATCGGGGCCGATCTGTCTGCGGGTCATGCGGCGGTCATCCAGATCGTCTCGACGGGCGAGGCTCTGATGGAACGCCGCCTGTCGGAGATCCCAACCGACGAATGGAATGATATCCGTTGTGACATCACACCCAGGGAATACGTTCTGGACTACCTCGCCCATTCCTTCCCGGTGCAGCTCTACGAGCCTTTCACCGACAGCGAGGGCAACCTCTCGTCGCGCCCCGTCACGCGCGACGGCCAACCGGTGGAGTGCCGCGAAGCCGTCCGCAGGCGCGATGCGCTCATCGAGAAACTGGCTTCGCTGCCACCGGTGCCGGGGGCGCTCGACCAGATCGTCCAGCGCTTCGGCACCGATCTCGTGGCCGAGGTCACCGGGCGTTCGCGGCGCATCGTGCGCAAGGGCGAAGGGCATTCGGCACGGCTCGTGGTGGAGAACCGGGCCGGAGCCGCGAACCTCACTGAGACCCAAGCCTTCATGGATGACGAAAAGCGTATCCTGATCTTCTCGGATGCCGGCGGCACTGGGCGCAGCTATCACGCCGATCTCGGGGCGAAGAACCAGCGCTTGCGGGTCCACTACCTCTTGGAGCCCGGCTGGAAGGCGGACGCTGCGATCCAGGGGCTTGGCCGCACCAACCGGACCAATCAGGCGCAGCCGCCCTTGTTCCGGCCGGTGGCCACCGATGTGAAGGCGGAGAAGAGGTTCCTGTCGACCATTGCGCGCCGCCTCGACACGCTTGGTGCGATCACGCGCGGCCAGCGCCAGACCGGCGGGCAAGGGTTGTTCCGCCCCGAGGATAACCTCGAGTCGCCCTACGCTCGTGACGCCCTGCGCCAACTTTACCGCCGCATCTATCGCGGCGATCTGGCCGGATGTTCGCTTGGAGCTTTCGTGGATGCCACTGGCCTCAGCCTGACCGATGACAACGGGCTGAAGGATGACCTGCCGCCGATCACGACCTTCCTCAATCGCCTGCTGGCGCTGACGATTCATTTGCAGGCCGTGCTGTTCGCGGGTTTCGAGGAGCTGCTCGATCAGCGAATTGAGGGCGCCATCGCCGCCGGGGTCTACGACCTCGGGCTCGAGACACTGCGCGCCGAGAGCTTCCGCGTCACGGACGCACAAGTCATCTACACCCATCCCGGTTCCGGCGCAGAAACTCAGCTTCTCACCATCGCCGAAAAGCGGCGCAACACGCCGCTTTCGCTCACGGATGCGCTCGACTGGCTGGATGACTCCCAAGCGCGCCTCCTCATCAACAGCCGCTCGGGCCGGGCTGCCGTGCAGGTGCCCGCCACCAGCCTGATGCTCGACGATGGCACCATCGAGCCGCGCCTGCGCCTGATCCGTCCGCTTGATGCTAGCACAGTTCCGGCGAGGATCATGGAGGACACGCATTGGCTCGAGGCCGACCGCGCGGCCTTCGCTGCCGCCTGGACCGCGGAACTGGCCGAAGTGCCGGAGTTCTCGGAAGCCACGTTGCACATCGTGGCAGGTCTGCTGCTGCCGATCTGGAAGCAGCTTCCCCAAGATGAAACCCGCGTCTACCGCCTGCAGACCGATGACGGGCAGCGTATCATCGGTCGACGAGTCTCACCTGCCTGGGTCGCGACCACGCTGGCCGCCGATGCGCCCAAGCTCTCGGCCGCGCAGGTCCATGCCCTCGTTTTGGAGGGCAAGACCGTGGTGCGCCTGTCCGAAGGGATGGAATTGCACCGCTCGCGCGTCATGGGCGTCAACCGGATCGAACTCTCGGGCTTCTCGGAGGCCGCCAAGGACCGGCTCAAGGCCGATGGCTTCTTCTCGGAGATCATCAGTTGGAAGCTTCGGCTGTTTTGCCCGACCGACGCCGATGGCGTCGCGATACTGGATCGTCTGCTTGCACGTTGTCCTGTCGCAAGTCTACATGCACGCACCGGTTGAGGGATATTTGGACATGTCTTTGGAAACAGCAGAAACTCTGGCAGAGCTTGCGGCAAATGCCGAAGGCGTCTGTCGCGCTTACTTGTCCAAGGGGAGGCGGGAAGGATCCTACTGGATCGTCGGCGATCTACAGAACAATCCCGGCCGGTCGCTCTTCGTGCGGTTGACAGGCCCTGCGTCGGGGCCGGGGGCAGCGGGCAAGTGGCAGGACCCTGCCGTCGGCACGCATGGCGATCTCCTGGACATCATCCGCGCCCGGACGGGGATCACGCGCTTCCCCGACCTTCTCGCCGAGGCCCGAGCGCATCTCGGCCGTCCGCAGCCGGTGGTCCCGGATAAGCAAGAGCCGAGGAAGGCCAAGGCGCCCGGTGGCACTTCTGCGGCGGCGGCGCGCTTGTTTGCTGCCTCGAACCTGATCACAGGCACGCTTGCCGAGACCTACCTCCGTTCCCGGGGCATCACCCAAATCGGGGCGAACGGCGCCTTACGCTTCCACCCGAAGTGCTGGCATCGGGAAGAGGGGCAGACCCGGAGCATCCCCAGACCGGCGCTGATCGCCGCGGTCACCGATGGGGCAGGGGCCCTGCAGGGCGTGCATCGCACCTGGCTGGCAGCTGACGGAAAAGGCAAAGCAGATGTCGATCCGCAGCGGAGGGCCATGGGTCACCTCCTCGGCAATGCCGTCAGGCTGACCCCGCAGGATGACATCCTCGTCATCGGCGAAGGCATAGAGACCATGCTGTCTCTGTCCGAGGCAATCCCAGGTCTGCCCGTCTGGGCGGCGCTCTCGTCCGGTCACCTCGGGGCGGTCCTGTTGCCGGAGGGGCTCAAGCGCCTCTACATCGCGATCGATCGCGATCCGGCCGGGCAGCGCGCGGCAGAGAAGTTGAGCGCCAGAGCCTCCGAGGTCGGGATTGGTTGCCAAGTGCTGGAACCGCGGCTCGGGGATTTCAACGATGATCTCCGGGCGAACGGCAAGGACGCGCTACGCCAACATCTGGCAGGTCAGATCGGGCCAGAGGATCGGCATCGCCTATTGGGCTGAGCTGCATCGCGCAGAGGGGGGCTGGGAGTGCGGGGCAGGGGGCAGCATCCCAGTCGTGGCTCTGGATCGTCGTCCTCACCCCATCCCGGGCCTTGCGCATCCACCCGTCATCCGAGCGGCCTTCAAGAGATGGGCAGGCCGTCAAAGCGGTTGCCCCTGCAAGGTCGGCAGGGAAGCTATTTCCGCCGGCGGCAGGCCGCCTTTGCATCGCGAGACAAATAGCTTCCCTGCCGACCTCCTCCACGCTGTTCCAGCCCCGGTGAAGCCGGGGTGAAGGGGCAACCGCCCCGACGGCTCGGGTCTGCCCATGAAGGCCGCGCGGGCTGACGCGCGGACACGGCAAAACCCGGAGGCAAGAAACCGATGACGATCCATACCCACGACGACGCGTATGAACCCGCCCATAGCGCATCCCAGACCGCCCATGCGCTCGACGAGCTCCAGCTGTACGGCTATCGGCCCTTCGACGAGCCCGATCCGCGCCCGATGCCCGATGGGCAGCGCCTCGCCGTCGCCGTCGCCGACATCTTCGACGCCCTCGTCGCGACCCTGGAAGACACCCGTATGGAACCCGACCTCGAAGAGGTGCTCTGGGGCCAGGTCAACCTCTTCCACCGCGCCACGGCACGGATCGAGCGGTCACTCGATGAGAACGAGCAGGCGCAGCGCCGCCTCCAGCGCGAGCAGGACGGCTCCGAGGTGAAATCCGTCGAACTCGAGCGCCTGACGGCCGAAGGCCTGACCCTCGTTGAACGGCGCAACTGCATGGACATGATGCGCGATCACGCCGCCACCGAGTTCGTCCATCACACGGGATCGACCTGGCGCCCCCGCACCGGCTCGATGGTGAACCGCCAGCACATGACCTCCGCCCTGATCGACAGCCGCGACTTCCTGGCCGCCAAGCGCCGCGCCGAGACCGAGGTAATGCTTCCCGCAGGCCCCAAGGTCGCCCTCACCGGCGGGACCGATTTCAACGATCACCGCCTGATCTGGGGCAAGCTCGACCAGGTCCGGACCAAGTATCCCGACATGGTCCTCCTGCACGGTGGCAGCCCCAAAGGCGCAGAGCTCATCGCCGCCAAATGGGCCGAGGCCCGCGGCGTGACGCAGGTCGCCTTCAAGCCTGACTGGACCAAGCACGCCAAGGCCGCGCCCTTCAAGCGAAACGATGCGATGCTGGATGTGATACCCGTCGGGGTTCTCGTCTTCCCCGGAACCGGTATCCAGGAAAACCTCGCCGACAAGGCCAAGAAGCTCGGCATTCCTGTCATGAAGTTCGAGAAGGGGGCGTGAGCCCCTTTCCCTGTTCGGGATCGAACATTGTGGAAACACGAACCTACACTTGGTATTGTTGCAGCAGACAAGGTGACCGCAAAATGTTCGATGAATCGCAGCAACTGGACGTGTTTCCGACGGCGGTCGATCTGAAACGGATCGACCCGTCCCTCAACATGCGGCGCTTCTATCGGATGAGCGTCCAGCCCGATCTCTTCGGCGGAGTGAGCCTGGTGCGAGAATGGGGCCGGATCGGTTTCCGAGGTCAGATACTGATTGAGCAACATGAGGACGAGGGCAGGGCAGTCAACGCTCTGATGAAGCTGTCGGCGACAAAGAAACGGCGTGGGTATCGGTTGCTGGGCGAGCGTTGAGAATGGCCCATTGCCGTCATTCGCAACACTGGCCATCGCTGCGCCGCAACTTTTCCGAACCGGCCTTTCGTGGCATCATGCAGCATTGTTCGATTGGCCAAGGTCCGCAACGCTGGCCATCATTCGTGGCAAGTACATATATTGCAAAGCTATTAGCAAAAAAGACGACGCTTAGTAGGGCACAGCCGTTGAAAATCCGTCTCAAACTGGACATCTTGCGGTTGAGAAGATCTAAACAAGAGGCTCAAGATGAACGCGGGTGCAGACGTAGGGTATGGGTATAATGTCGCGATTGAAAAACTCGCTGAAGAATTGGCTGTGCCTCAGGATCGCTTCGATCAAGCCGAAAGGCGCTACAAGGATCTTGGCGAGTTTTTGCATCGAGATGAGTCCAAGGTTCGAGATTATGATCCCGATGTCTATATCCAGGGCTCTTTCGCGCTCGGTACACCGATCAAGCCGACATCCAAGGACGAAGATTACGATCTCGACATCGTCGTATCGTTCCGGTCGCTGACGAAAGCGCAAATTTCCCAAGCTGATCTGCGCGCTCTTCTGCTGGCTGAGCTCGAGGCGTATCGCGATGCGCGCGGGATCAAGAATGAGGTAAGCGACGAGCCTAGAAGGTGCTGTACTTTGATCTACGCAGATGGTGCGCAATTCCACATGGACGTATTGCCGGCGGTGCCGAACGAGGCAAACATGCGTGCCGTTCTTACTTCCTACCTCGCGGATCAGGCGCTTGCGGAAGGCGCGATTGCTATCACCGATAAAGACAAGGCTGACACATACCAGATCATCACGGATGACTGGCCCCGCAGTAATCCTAGGGGCTTTGCCGCATGGTTCAAGTCAAGGCAGATCGAACAGCTGAATGAACGCCGCAGAGCATTCCTCGACGCCCAAGGCAAAGTGACCGCGAGTGTGGAGGACGTCCCGGTGTTTCGAGTGCGAACGCCTCTCCAGTCATCCATCATGATCTTGAAGCGACATCGGGATGAGTGGTTCGCGGAGCGTGATCCGGACCTGAAGGTTATTAGTGTGATCCTCACGACGCTCTCAACCCATGCATATGCAGGCGAAGCAAGGGTATCGGATGCAATTGCCAAGATTCTGAGGGATATGGATCTCGCGATCGAAGAACGGAATGGGGTGTCATGGATCGCCAACCCTACGGACCCTTCAGAGAATTTTGCGGATAGGTGGGAAAAATTTCCCGAGCGCCGGGAATCCTTCTTCAAGTGGCTGGAGGTTGCTCGAACGGATTTTGGTGCCGTTCAAAGGTTCAGCGACACAAATATTGTTCTAAACGAGCTCTCACGAAATCTTGGAAGCACCCTCGTTGAAGGTGCGCGCTCGAGGGTAGCGGCATCTGCGGGATCACGTGCGGCATCCATTGCTCCTGCCGCTGCAGCAGGGGCTTCTGCGCCCGGTCTCGTTTTTGGCGGTGAGGATCGGAGGCCGACGGAGCCAAAAGGTTTTGGTTGATGGACTTCACAGCCGGTGAAGCGCGGCTAATCCGTGAGTGTGAAGAGCTCGCTGACCTAGCAGCGTTATCAGATTGGCTGGAAGAACCCCAATTCGGCAAAAACGCCGATGGCCTTCTGACCTGGTCGTTTGTTCTTCTCGCCGGGGAGCGTCGCATTCCATTGCGGCTGGTTTTCCCAGCGCTTTTTCCAGATCTGCCACCATTTGTACTTCCAGCCGACAGCTCGCTCCGGCTATCCCAGCACCAGTATGGCGAGGGTGGCGAACTATGCCTGCAGTATAGACCGGATAACTGGCATCCCGACTGCAAGAGTGTGGATGTAGTCAGGAGTGCCAAAGCACTTCTTGAGGCAACCCCAAAGGACGATGCTTTTTCAGACGTGGAAAGCGCTCATCCAGCCGACTTACCTTCGCTGCTCTCGGGGTGCCCCCGGCGCTTCATGCTACCGCCTGACACCGCACGCCTATTAAGGTTGCGCCTTGCCGGACACGCAACCGATATTCATATGACTTTGGAGCGCCGGGTTGGGGGTTTCGAAGTTCTTGTTGCTCGCATCGCGAGCATCGGGCTGGATTCTGGCTTACGGGTGCCGATTGATGGTGCGGGATTTGGGGGAAGGGTGGTCCCTGGGGTCCTATATCGATTGCCCGATATTCGACAAATTCCAGATCTGCATCCCGAAGAGCTGAAGGGGCTCCTGTACCAGTACCTGCCTTCATGGCTCCGTAAATGGGTAGAAGACGCCGGCGACATGTTGGTTGTCATGTCAAATGGTAGGCGAGAGGTATTGCTGCGCGTTCGGCACAACGGATCGAAACGAAAGATTGACCTGTTTCATACCTTTGAACCGCCGAAGGCTAGAGAACGCCGACTCCACGGGAAGATGTATCGAGAATCTAGCATCTGCATCATTGGCGCAGGTTCGCTGGGATCAAAAGTGGCCGCCAGTCTTGCGCGCGAAGGCGTCGGTCATTTCATGTTGCTGGATAATGATGTTCTTTGGTCCGACAACTTGGTTCGAAACGAACTCGATGAAATGGATGTGGGGCATCACAAGGCAGTTTCTCTAAGGCACAGATTGTTGCGAATAAATCCGGCAGTAAAAGTCGGTGCTTTGGGTATGAGTCTGACGTCTCAATCCGCTGTCCAGCATATTGCTCAGTTGAGCGAGATCATCAGCACTTGTGATCTCGTCATAGATACGACGGCTGATAGCGGAGTGTTTCGAATGGCAGCGGCCATTTGCACGCAGAAGCGTAAACCCCTCGTTTGGGGACGAGTCTACGCGGGAGGGCTCGGAGGATTGATTGCACGAAGTATCCCGTCTGAAGATCCGCCACCACTGACCGCTGCAACTCAATTGCGAGCATGGTGCGACGAGAAAGGTACGGCACCGCCAGAGGGCCGCGAGCACAATTACGGGGTGCAAGGTGATGACGACGATGAACCCCTCTTCGCTTCTGACGGCGATGTGGGTGTCATTGCCAATAGGCTGGCACGTCACGCCCTAGACACCCTGGCAATCACAGAGATGAGAGTTCATCCGGAACCTGCCTACTTTGTCGGGCTGCGCAAAGGTTGGATCTTTGATCATCCCTTCGACACCCACCCAGTTATTTTCGCTCCTCACGAAGGATGGGAAAAGGGCAGCACTAGTTGTGCAGAAGAGGGCGTTGAACGCGTCATGACTCACCTTGGAGTACAAGATGACGCTTAGCCTCACAGTCTCACGCTCGCAGCTTGCTAAACTGCAGACCCACCTCAAGAAAGGCGGCAACCGCGAGATTGGCGGGTGGTTGGTTGCAGAACAGACAGCTCCAGGAAAATTTGATCTCGTGGGTTTGACCGTCGATCTTGAGGCAGGGACACGAGATCGTTTCGATAGTTTACCTGAGCCCCACTCACAACAGATGGATCGGATCTTGCTGGAGAATAGCGGTCGCGCTGGACGGGTTGACTATCTTGGCGAGTGGCACTCGCACCCGACATTCCCACCAATACCTAGCGAGATCGACGTGGCCGCGATGACCGATATGGTAGAAAACAGCGGGCCTTCGTTTGCGGCGTTGGTTATCGTCCGTCTAATCGCCAACGCCTCGATTCAGGCTACTATTACCACGTTTCAACGTGGCCAATTGCCCGAGGCCGGCCAGTTGATAATTGCGGATGAAGTTTCAGAAGCTGAATTTGGCGAGGGTCGGCAACTGCCGGAACACTAGCATCATTCGGTAGCCTGAAATTGGTTGGGTCCTCGTCTGACCATCCCATCGTAACTCGCTGTGGCGGCACTATTCAAAATGGAGCAGAAAATTGTCTAGTTCAAACATCCCAGCCAAGATTCAGACCCAATTGTGGGCTTTGGCGGCGGGTCGATGTGAATTTTCAGGATGCAACAAGCTCCTTGTCGGGGATCTAATCGCTGGCAAGGAAGACGGAAAGTTCGGTTTCATCGCGCATATTGTGGCAGATAGCGAGAATGGTCCGAGGGGTGATAAAGTCCGTTCGCCACTTCTCGCCCGCGACATCAGCAACCTGATGCTAATGTGTCCCGTCCATCACAAGGAAATCGACGTAGATCACGTGGATGACTATCCGGAAGAAACGCTCGTGGCAATGAAGCGCGAGCACGAAGAGCGGATTGAGACTGTTACAGATATGGACGCTGACCGCGCAGCTCATGTGCTCCGTTTCGCGGCAACTATCGGCCAGATGGACTCATTGGTTTCCACCAAAGCCATCTTTGCCGCCATGCCACCCGATAGGCATCCGGCAGAGCGACGAACCATCGACATCGAGCTGAATTCCGAAATCAAGGATGATGAACCAGAGTTTTGGGGCATGCAAAGTGCGCATCTGCATCGTCAGTTTCAACGCAAGGTGAAGGAGCGGATAGAGCAGAAGGAGATCCTTCAGTTGAGTGTGTTTGCGCTTGCTCCGCAGCCTCTTCTCATCGAGCTCGGTACGTTGCTAGGTGACATCATGCCCGTGTGTGTCCACCAAAAATATCGCGAGCCATCTACTTGGAAATGGCAACTTCACCAGCCGTCGATAAATTTCAAAATTGGCGAGTACTCTGGGCCGAAGGACGTACCAGTCGCCCTCAAGCTGGCGCTCAGCGCGACCGTAGATGATCAGAGAATTCGCTCGGTTCTGGGCGATAACGCTGCAATCTGGTCGATCACGGCAGAGGATCCTCATAACGACATCATGCGAAGACAGGACGATCTTGCAATCTATAAGACTCACCTTCGCAGGCTCTTTGATCGGATCAAGGCCCACCACGGCGAGGATGCGACTATCAACGTATTTCCTGTTCTTCCGGCTTCCGTAGCTGTCGAAACGGGTCGCTCACGAATGCCCAAAGCCGATCTGCCTTTGGTTATCTACGATCAAAAACCGGGGAAGGGATTCGAGCCAACGATCAAGATTAGCGCTTAGGCCATTGTAAATGACCGAGCGCAAATTTGTCATACCGTCGCGGGATTGGCCGCCTCTCTTCTACTCAACCCTGCCTTCGCCAAATCAGTAGGCGGCGGGCACCAGCACCGCATGGAGGTTTCATATAGTGGAATTCCCTTTGGCGAATACCAAGCCTGTTGATCAATTATTGGATGACCTAGTTGAGGAGCTTCAGGTCCCACCCGGTCGGTATGAGCAGGCTGAGCGCAGTTACAAGTCGCTCGGTGATTGGTTGCACCGGCCGGACTCGACTGTGCGGGATGACAGTCCCGACGTATATGTCCAGGGTTCATTTCGGCTGGGGACTGCAATACGGCCCGCGTCAGACGAAGAAGACTATGACATCGATATGGTCTGCCGCCTCGATTACGAGAAGTCGGCACTGACCCAGGCAGAGCTGAAACGACGCGTTGGCGTCGAGGTCAAAGCCTATGCTCGGCGATATGGCATGAGCAAACCCGAAGACGGGCGCCGCTGTTGGCCCCTAGTCTACGCAGACGGCGCACAGTTTCACATGGATGTCCTGCCTGCGGTGCCTGACTTCGAGAAGCGGCGCTATCTGAGTGAAGCGGGCCCCGCGCTTGCCCGACTGGGGGCAACTGCGCTCGCGATCACAGACAAGGAACACGACGGCTTCCGGCAGGCTGGCGGCCACTGGCCGCGCAGCAATCCCAAAGGCTATGCGCTCTGGTTTCGCGATCGGATGGGCCAGGCGTTCAGAAGTCGTGCTCTCAACGAGGCACGCAGGATGCAGGCCAGCGTTGAGAATGTTCCGGCATGGCGGGTGCGTACCCCTCTGCAGGGCGCCATTCAGATCCTCAAACGCCATCGCGATCTGATGTTCAGCGACCGGCCGGATGACAAGCCGATCTCCATCCTGATCACGACCCTTGCGGCACATGCCTATAACCAGGAAGAACGCCTCTCCGATGCGCTGTTCTCGATCCTTGAGGGAATGGACCGGTATATTACCCGTCGCAATGGCGTGGACTGGGTCGAAAACCCGGCCGACCCCGAAGAGAACTTTGCCGACAAGTGGGAAGAGCACTCTGAGCGCCGGGATGCATTCCATGAGTGGCTTCAGCAGGCCCGCGGTGATTTCGCATCGGCACATCAGGCGCTCACCGCAGACGGTGTCGGTGCCGTCCTCAGCGAACGCATGGGGCAGGGTCTGGTCGAACGTGCACTGGGGCGTCGCAATCAAGCCAAAAAGCCGGGTGCTACCGCGCGGCTAGTCCGTACGGCCAATCTTCTCCTTACGCCCGCCTATATGCGAAAGCCGCGATGGCCGCAGGCTGCGGAAGGTCGCGTGAATATTGGCGCCGCGACCTTTACGCAGCGGGGTTTCAGGCCGCAGAGCTTCGTGAGCAATGGCGCGCCGCTTCCCAGGAATTGTAGCTTGCGCTTCGAGGCGGACACGACGGTGAGCGGGCGTTTCAAGGTCTACTGGCAGGTCGTCAACACTGGGCGGGAAGCCGAGGATGCGGATTGTTTACGTGGGGGCTTTAGCCCGGACGCGGCGGTCCGGGGCGGTCTGACCCATTCTGAGAGCACCCTCTATCGGGGCAAGCACAGCATCGAGTGTTTCATTGTGAAAAATGGCAAACTGGCTGCGCGCAGCGGTCAGTTCATCGTGAATATTGGCTGATCCGGAGATTGAAGACATGTCTTTCTGGCGCAAACACGGTGACCGGTTTTTCGACGGATTGTTCACCTATGTCTTCCGGACCCCGTCCTGGCCTTCGAGATTGCTGCGTGCGGGTGGCATATTAATCGTCGCCGGGCTGGGTGTCGGCGGGCTGGCCGGTGATCTTTCCTGGATTGATGCGGACCGCGTCGTGCTGCTGGCTGTGCATTCGGATGGCGGCGGATTGCCGGTCCACTGGTCACTGATTACCGTCTGCTTCGGTATTCTCCTCGCGGCTGCGGGGGGTGTCCTTGGTGTGAACGATCACATCGCTGACCGGCGGCTGCTCAGGAAGCAGAGTGTGGTTGTCATTGAGCACCGTGGGTTGCACCAGACCGTTGATACTCCCCTTGCCTCTGCCGTGCCGAAGCACCTGAAAGGCCGTATTGATGTCCTGCCGATCGACCACCGGCAGTCGACCTCAACGAGTCAGATCAGCAGTCCCGAAGATGCACTCTCACAGATTGCCGGATTACGGCAACAGCTTCGTCAGAAGCGTGATGCTGCGGGTCCCGGCAACGTTAGGCTGGTCTACGGCGGCATGGCCCCTGTTCCACTGACGTTCCTGACCGGTATGATGGTTGGCAATGAAGCCGGTCTCACAGTGATGGACTGGGATCGTTTCGCAGAAAAATGGCGCGAACCTGACGGCACTGATGACGGAGACCGGTTTGTCGTTTCAGGAATTGACGGCCTGAAGGACGATATCCCGGAGGTAGCATTGGCCGTCGCTGTTTCCTACCCCTCGGACGCAGACGGCATTAGGGCGACTCTCGGTGAGATGCCTCTGATCCGCCTTGCTTTGCCAACTCTGAGCACGACGGCGCACTGGTCTGCCGACAAGCAATCAGCTATGGCGAAAGACTTCACGGATCGTTTGGGCGATCTCATGGCGAAAGGCGTCAAACGCGTTCATCTGTTCATCGCAGCCCCCAACAGCGTTGCATTCACTCTGGGCCGGCATCTCGATGACAGGCTGCATCCCGAAGTGCTGGTCTATCAGTACGAGCGCTCAGCATCGCCACCATTTCCTTGGGCGATTAAGATGCCGACCCATGGGCAAAGTGACGCGCAGATCATAAGAAGTGGCGCGATTTCAATTACTCCTGCAACCACCTGACCATTTTCGGGTGTCATGCAGCGCGCACAGCACACCGATAGCGACGAGCAAGCAGGCTCAGGCGTGGAACGCTACAGACGAGAAATTCCTCTCCGGAACTCATCCCGCCTGAAGGTACGCTTTGGACGTTGACAAGCACGACCAACGCCGCGTTGCCGCAAGTCCGCTTGCTGCCAAAATTACATAAAACGGACTACGTGCGTTTGAAAAATGGGGCGTAAAGCCCCCTTTAAGTCACTGATGTATAAAAATATTGCTCATCAGCCCTGGGCTGGGCGCAATCGGTCGAATTTGTTGCAACCAAGTAGAAATGTCGCGTGGTTGACAAAGCAGAAATGTCCCACCTGGAGCGCCGTGAGCGCAGCCGGGCAGGGCGGAGACCTCACGTATCGGAGCCCTGACCGGCTGCGCGGTTGGCCTTGCGCTTGCGATCGGCGAGCGTGTTCCATCCTGTATTGCGGCGGCCGGTCGGCTCGTAGATCGTCCGCTGTCTGCCGGCGCGTTTCTTCTTGGGTGGGGCCTTGTCCTGCTCGGCCTTGATGTGCTCCAGCACGGCGCTCAGGTGCTTGTTCTCGGTGATCGCGGCGTGGGTCACGCGCTGGTCCATGTCGAAAATCCGGTACGGTAGAGAAATGCCTTTCCAGCGGAATTCCAGAGCGCCGTCCTCGTGCTCATAGCTGTCGATGTACTTGCCGGGGAGGTCACGGCTGAGGTCGTTCTCTTCCAGGATGATCCGGTGCCGGTCGTAGGAAAAGGCAAGCTGGGCACCGACATAGCGCTCATCCCTCAGGCACAGGATCTCGCGCAGGCGGTCCGGTTCCGTGTTCAACGCACGGTGCAGATCGTCGGGCCGCCGCGGGGCTTTTGCGAAACGCGCGTTGTAGCGCTGCATGAACCCCGGCAGGAAAGCGTTCCCCGCGGCCATATCAGAGATGCCCGCCAGCCTCAGCTCCTTCACCAGCCGATCCTGCAGCGTGCGATTGGCGCGTTCGACGCGGCCCTTGGCCTGAGAGCTGTTCGCGCAGAGGATCTCGATGTTCAACTCGTTGAGCGCGCGCCCGAATTGGGTGGTACCATGGCCTGTCTTTGCGCCTTGCTTCGCCACCCGGAACACGCTGTGCTTGTCGCTGTAGAAAGCCACGGGACGACCATGTTCATGCAGGTAGCGTTCCAAGGCACCGAAGTAGCTGAACGTGCTTTCCGACGTCACGAATTCCAGGTGCATCAACGTGCTGGTCGCATCATCCACGAATACCAGCAGTGTGCAGGGCGGCCCGCGGTCCTCGAACCAGCGGTGATCGGAGCCGTCGATCTGGATCAACTCACCATAGCATTCCCGGCGCAGGCGCGGCTGGTGAAACGTGCGGCGCTGCTTTCTCGAAAGCCAGATCCCGGCGTCTTGCATCCATTTGCGCAGCGTCTCCCGGGACACCTTCAGGCCATGGTCCTCGGCCAGCTTCTCGGTCGCCAGCGTCGGTCCGAAATCAGCGTACTGTTCCTGCACCAACGTGACGGCCAAAACGCGCACCGCCGGATCGATCCGATTATTCGATGGCCGACCGCGCGCCTTGTGCCGGATCGCAGCCGGTCCGTTGGTTCGAAAGCTCTTCAACAGACGTTGGACTTGTCTGCGGCTCAGCGCCAGAAGGTTCGCCGCATTCGTTGCCGTCATGCGGCCTTGCACGACCTGGCTCAAAATTTCGACACGGTTCAGGTCTCGTTCGCTCATAAGCACCAATCCCACGGTCCACTCCAATCCTGTCAGCAACAGGGGAAGTGTGACACTTCTGATTTGCAGATGTGGGACACTTTAACTTTGCGGCTACAGAAGAAATCCAATAATCTACATTATGTTATTTTAGTGAAGCGCCAACCTAGGCCAACCAGCGATTGGCGCCAAAGGGCAGTCCGCCTTCAAATGCCCGTGGCGCAACGCCGCCGAACCGGACCCAAGAGGTCTCGCCGATCCGGGCTCGAGCCGTCATTGCACACGCATTGCCCCACTCAGCCTGCCCTGTTTGCCGATTTACGATTGTGGCCGAACCCGTCCTCGGTGTTAGTCTCGACCAATCGCGCGACGAGGGGGACTCCGGTGACCGATTTTCTGCTTCTGGCCTTCATATTCCTGATTGCAGGCGTGTTCTCGGTCCCGCTCGCCACGCGGCTCGGACTTGGATCGGTGCTTGGTTACCTGCTCGCCGGGATCGTCATCAGTCCGGTCCTCGCGCTGTTGCACGTCGATGTCGTGTCGCTGCAGCACTTCGCCGAATTCGGTGTCGTGATGATGCTGTTCCTCGTCGGCCTCGAACTGGAACCAAGGATGCTCTGGTCCATGCGGGGTCGTCTGCTGGGGCTGGGCGGTGGACAGATCGCGTTGACGGCACTGGCAGTCATGGCCGTGGCCATGGTCATGGGACAGGTCTGGACCGTGGCGCTGACCATCGGCCTTGTGCTGGCGCTGTCCTCCACAGCCATCGTGCTGCAGACGCTCGGGGAAAAGGGTCTGCTGAAGAGCGACGGCGGGCAAGCCAGCTTTTCCGTCCTTCTGTTTCAGGACATCGCTGTCATCCCCATGCTGGCGCTGATCCCGCTTCTTGCCATGCCCGAGCTTGTCGAGGCGTTGTCCCACGGCGCGCCGGGCGACCACGGCACGGGTGGCGATCATGGCGTGACCCTCAGCCTTGTCGAAGGCTTGCCGGGCTGGGGCGCCGCCCTTGTCACGCTGGCCGCCATTTCAGCGGTCATCGGGGTCGGATCCTACCTGACAAGCCCGATCTTCCGATTTATCGCCGCCGCCAACCTGCGCGAGCTTTTCGTGGCAACGGCGCTGATGATCGTGATCGGGATCGCGCTGCTGATGACGCTTGTCGGCCTGTCGCCCGCGCTCGGCACCTTCCTGGCGGGTGTCGTGCTGGCAAACAGCGAGTACCGGCACGAACTGGAGAGCGACATCGACCCGTTCAAGGGCCTGCTACTTGGCCTTTTCTTCATGACCGTCGGCGCAGGCATCAACTTCGGCCTGCTCTTCGACAACATCGTGCTGATCCTCGGGCTCACGCTGGGTCTGATGGCGCTGAAGGCGCTGGTGCTGCTTGGTCTCGCCGTGGTCTTCAAGGTCCGGGGAGCGGATCGCTACCTTTTCGCCCTCGGTCTCGCTCAGGCCGGTGAATTCGGCTTCGTGCTCCTGTCCTTTACCGTCAATGCGGCGGTCCTGCCGCAGGCCCTGGCCGACCGTCTGCTCCTCGTGGTGGCCCTGTCGATGATGCTGACCCCGGCCCTGTTCATCCTCTATGACCGCGTGATTGCACCCCGGTTCGGCGGGGACGAAAACCGAGCGATGGACACCATCGAGGAGACCGGCAACATCATTATCGCCGGGCATGGCCGCGTCGGCGGGATCGTGGCGCGGATGCTGCGCGGCGCGGGGCTTGCCCCGACGGTGATCGACTTCAGTGCAAAGCAGCTGGAGATGCTCAAGGCCTTCAGCGTTCAGGCCTACTACGGCGACGCCACCCGCCCCGATCTACTGCACGCGGCGGGGATCGACGGCGCAAGACTGATGGTCGTCGCCATCGACGGCAAGGAGCAGATCACCGAACTGGTCAAATATGTCCGCAAGCATCATCCCCATGTGCATGTCATCGCGCGCGCGGTGGATCGCCCGCATGTGTTCGACCTCTGGGCCGCCGGTTGCCGCGACATCATCCGCGAGACCTATGACAGCTCGCTGCGTATGGGCCGGTCCTCCGTCGAGGCGCTCGGTTACAGCCGCGCACAGGCCGAAGAGGTGGTTCAGGCCTTTGCCGAGTTCGACCGGAGCGCGATGCTGCTGGCCGCCGAGCATCACGATCCCAACATTCCGATGCATCAGAACGAAGCCATCCTCGCGCATTACAACGCGCAGCGCGGTGCCAAGGAAGCAGCGCTCTACACGCGCATGACGGCGATCCTGTCAGGGGCACGACGGTGAGCGCCGGGCAGGCCCGGTTCCTCACGGGAAACCTGACAGGCCACATCGTGTCGATGTCGCTGACGGCGGCGGTGGGTCTGCTGGCGCTGTTCGTCGTGGATCTCGTGGATATGGTTTTCATCTCCATGCTCGGCGTCGCGGAACTGGCCGCCGCCGTGGGGTTTGCCGGCTCCATCCTGTTCATGACCACCTCGGTCAGCATCGGCTTTGCCATCGCGGGCGGCGCGCTGGTGGCCCGCGCCCTGGGCGAAGGCCGAAGGGAGCGCGCGCGCGAGGTTCTGACCCATGTGCTGGCGCACGGGTTCGTCTTTGCCGTCGGGTTCGCGGCGCTGATCTTCGTGAGCCTGCCGGAATTGACTGCGCTTGTTGGTGCCACGGGCGAGACGCAGGCCCTCGCCATCTCCTACCTGCGCATCCTGATCCCGACCATGCCGATCCTGATGATGGGCATGATCGCCTCCGCGGCCCTGCGCAGCCACGGGGCGGCGAACCTGTCGATGCTGGTCACCATCATCGGCGGCGTGGTCAATGCCGTGCTCGATCCGATCTTCATCTTCGGACTGGACATGGGGCTGGACGGCGCGGCCTGGGCCTCGGTAGCCGCCCGCGTGTCGATTGCCGGGTCTGCCCTGTGGTTCATCACGCGTCGCTATGGCGGGCTGACGGGACGCTCCATCCCGGCAATCCTGACGGATTTCCGGCCGATTGCCGCCCTCGCCATCCCGGCCATGCTGGCCAATATCGCGACCCCGGTGGGCAGCGCCTATGTCACCCGGGCGGCGGCGGCCTTTGGTGAGGAGGCAGTCGCGGGCATGGCGGTGGTCGGCCGCCTGACCCCCATCGCCTTCGCCTTGATCTTTGCCATGTCCGGCGCCATCGGTCCGATCATCGGCCAGAACTTCGGGGCGGGACACCATGACCGGGTCCGGGAAGCCTTCTTGCATGCCATCGGGCTATGCGTCGCCTATGTCGTGCCGGTGGTGTTGCTGCTCTATCTGCTGCGTGCCCCGATTGCGGATCTGTTCGGAGCGCAGGGGACGGCCCGCGACCTGATCTACCTGTTCTGCGGGCCCCTGTCTCTCGCCTGGGTGTTCAACGGCATCATCTTCATTGCCAATGCCGCGTACAACAACCTTGGCCACCCCTTCTATTCGACCTGGATCAATTGGGGGCGCAACACGCTTGGGGTCATCCCCTTCGTGGCCATCGGCGCGGTGATCTGGGGCGCCGAGGGTGTGTTGGTCGGGCAAATGGCGGGTGGCGTGTTCGTCGCGCTGGTGGCTCTCTGGCTGGCAGGCCGGGTCATGGAGCAGGCAGCGACCACAGTGCCCGAAGCGTCCGGATCTCCGGCCTTCCAGTCACATCGGCGCCTGTTCACCCTGCTGCATCACCGACGGTGACGCGTCCATTCCGCAAGGCTGAATCGACCGGCCGATCCTCAGCCGGAGTGCGCCACCGCCGCGAAGGACGGTGACGCGGGAACGGCCCTCAGAACGGGCTGTCAGGATAGTAGAAGCTCTTCGCGTTTTCGGGCGTGACCAACACGGACCCGATCACGAAGGTGCCGGAGACCGGCGCGTTGGACGTCAGCCCGACGGCGGTCAGCTCGATTGCGGTCGCAATCATCGACGGCGGATAGGTCACGTTGGCCGGGATCATCGGATCGCCTTCGGCGGTCCGGAGGATCATTTCTTTCATGCCTGCACCGCCCAGAACGAACTGGATGTCGTCCCGGCCCGCCGCTTCGATCGCGGCCAGCACACCGATGGCCATGTCGTCATCAGAGGCCCAGACGGCGTCGATCTTGTCATACTTGGACAGGAAGTCCTGCATCACGTTGAAGCTGTCGTCACGGTTCCAGTTGCCGTGTTCCATGTCGAGCACATTGATGCCCGAGCCTTCGATTGCGGCGGTAAAGGCGTCAACCCGCTCGTTGTCGATGGTGGTCGGAATGCCTCGGAAGACGACGATATCGCCGCCCTCGGGCATCTTCGACGCCATGTATTCACCGGACACCTTGCCGAACCCCGGATTGTCGCCCGCCACGTAGAGGTCCTCGATGCCTTCGACGGACAGGCCGCGGTCGACGACGGTGACCCAGGCGCCGCTGTCCGCAACAGCCTGCACGGGCGGTGTGAGCGGGTCGGACTCGAAGGGCAGAACAACCAGCGCGTCGATGTTGCGCGTGGCCATCATGTCCTCGATGTCGTTCACCTGCTTGCCGGGATCGGACGCCGTGGCCAGAACGAAATCAAGCTGGGGGTAGACTTTCTCAAGGCGCTCCACGGTCGCTTGCGCGTGGAAGTTCATGCCGCCGGCCCACCCGTGGGTGGCTGCGGGGATCGACACCCCGATCACCTTGACCTCGTCGCTCTGTGCGACAGCCCCGGTCCCGAGTGCGGCCGTCACCAGGCTGGCAGCCAATATGCGTGAGTATTTCATTGTGTTTCCTCCCTTTGGTTCAAATTTGCGGCTCAGGTCGCCGACTTGCGTTCGCGCTGCAGGATAACAGCGAGAATGATGATCACGCCCTGTATCGCTCCGTTCAGATAGGGCGACACGAAGTCCGTGAGATTGAGGATGTTGCCGATCAGGCTCAGGATCAGAACGCCGATGACCGTCCCCCAGACCCGCCCGAAACCGCCTTTCAGCACGGTGCCCCCGATGATGACGGCGGCAATGGCTTCGAGCTCCCAGAGCACGCCGGTCGAGGCGGAGGCAGAGCCAAGCCGCGGCACATACATGATCGTCGCCACACCCACCAGCACGCCGAGGGCCGCATAGGAGATCATGCGGGTCCGGTTCACGTCGACGTTGGAATAGCGGGCGACATCCTCGTTTGATCCGGTGGCGGCGCAATGACGGCCGTAAACCGTCCGCGACATCACGATTTCACCGAGGATCACGACGACAAAGAACACGATGATCGGCCAACTGATCCCGAACAGCCCGTCGAAATAGACAGGGCGGTAGAAGGTCCGCAGTCCGAAATCGAGGGACAGGGTTCCGCCGTCCGCGAGCCAAGTGACCAGCGAGCGATAGATGCCCATGGACCCCAGGGTCACGATGAAGGCTTCGATACCCAACGCGGTGATCAGATAGCCATTGAGCATGCCCGCGAGCAGACCGGCAACCAAGGCAACCGCCATGCCCAGCAGGATGATCGGCACCCCGACACCCATCGTCGGCAAGGCGGCATTCATCACAAGGATCATCAGCCCGGCGATGAAGGCCGCCATCGACCCGACCGAAAGATCGAGGCCTCCGGCGGTGATCACGAAGGTCATGCCGACGGCGATGATCCCGATGAAGGCCGACCGCGCGAGCACGTTGGTGATGTTTTCCGGGTTCAGGAAATTCGGGTTCATGATCGCCCCGACGACGATCAGGGCCGCCAGCGCAAGGATCGGGCCAAGCACGGACATGGAGGGCATGCGCCGTGTTCTGGACATGGTCTGGTCGGCGTTGGTCATCGTGTCTCCTCGGAAAGGCTTGGCGCGGCCTGGGGATCGAGCCCCATGGACAGCCGCACGATCGTTTCTTCGTTCATGGCAGCGCCCTCGGCAAAGCCGCTGATACGGCCAAGCCGCATCACCATGACGCGGTCCGAAAGGCCGATGAGTTCGGGCATTTCGGAGGAGATCACGATGATCGCATGACCCGCGGCGGCGAGCGTGCGCAGGAAGGTATAGATCTGCTGCTTGGTCCCGATATCGATCCCGCGGGTTGGCTCGTCGACGATCAGCACACGGGGTTCAGACAGCATGACCTTGGCCAGAAGCAGCTTTTGCTGATTGCCGCCCGAGAGGTTCCCGACGGCAACGCCACGATCCGGGGCACGGATGTCGAATTCGGAAATCGCGGCGGTCAGAGCCGCTTCCTCTTTTCCGGTATCAATGAAGGGCCGTCCGAACTTGTGCAGGGTCTGCAGCGTCAGGTTTTCGCGCATGCCACGGCCAAGCAACAGGCCACGCATCTTGCGATCCTCCGTGAGATAGCACAGACCGGCAGTCTGTGCCGCTCCGGGCGTGCGGAAATGCCGATCCTCACCGAACAGCGTCACCCTTTCGGCGTGGGCGGGACGCAGAGCCACGAGCCCTTCCATGGTCTCGGTCCGGCCAGAGCCGATCAGCCCGCCGATGCCAAGGATCTCCCCTTGTCTCAGATCGAAACCAATGTCCTGCGCATAACCCGGCACCGTGAGGGCCCTGACAGACAGGGCAACCGGCGCATCCGGCGGAGTTGCAGGCTTGGCAGGGTAAAGATCGGACACGTCCCGCCCGACCATGGCCGTCGCCATCGCATCTTCCGTGATCTCGGAGGTAGGCCCGGCATGCACAACGGCACCGTCCCGCATGATCGTGACCTGATCCGAGATGTCCTTGACCTCATCGAGCTTGTGCGAAGTGAACAGAACAGCCGTGCCTGCCGCCCGGAGGGCACGGACCTGTTCGAACAGGATCGCGGTCTCGCGGGTGGTCAGGACTGCCGTCGGTTCGTCCATGATCAGAACCCTGGCGTCCCGGGACAAGGCCTTGGCGATTTCGACCATCTGCTTGTCCGAGTTGGACAGTCGGGACACCGGCGTGTCCGGGTCGATGTCGCAGTTGATCCGCGCAAGCTGCTGGCGCGTCACGCGCCGCATCTCGGTCTTGTCGAGCAGGAGTCCGCGCCGCAACTCGCGGCCCAGAAACATGTTCTGCTCGACGGTCAACTGCTCGGCAAGATTGAATTCCTGATGGATCATCACGATCCCGGCCAACTCGCCCTCGTGCAATGAACCGAACCGGACGGCTTTCCCGTTCGACAGCACCTGCCCGGAGGTCGGCGGATAGTAACCCGACAGGATCTTCATCGTCGTGGACTTGCCGGCGCCGTTTTCGCCAATCAGGGCGTGGACCTGACCCGGATGAAGGGACAGATCCACGCCGTGCAAGACTTCGATCGGGCCGAAGCGCTTGCTGACACTGTGCAGGGCGAGGAGCGGTGCCTGGGTCACGGAGCCATCCTTGACGCGGCATCGGCCGAGGAGGACACACAAGGGGTGATGAAGCGCATGCCGCCGGGTGGCACACTCGTGCCGGACTGAAGCCTGACGGCAACCGCGCGTGTGGTGCCACCCTGCCCCGCACCGACACGGTTGACGCAAGGCTGGTCGTCGAAATCGACATACGCCGGAGTCAATGCCGGTTCCTCGAACATCTCCATGTCGCCCTCCCCGCCGCCGTCAAACGAAGCGGTTTACGATGTTTTCCAGGATTTCCTGACGGCCCGAGCGCGGCTGCGGGTCGAGTCCTTCGGCTTCCACCCGGGCCGCCGCGCTCTCCAGATCTCCGGCCAGCATGGCTTTTGCAGCCTCACTGTCCCACCCGGCGTAGCGCTCGGCCCGAAGGGCTTCCAGCGTGCCGTCCTCAAGCATGGCCGCCGCCGCCTTCAACCCCCGCGCACATATGTCCATCGCCCCGGCATGCCCGGCGATCAGGTCCTCCGGATCGAGCGATTGCCGCCGCAGCTTGGCATCGAAATTGGTGCCGCCGGTGGTAAACCCGCCCGCCTTGAGCACCTCGTAATAGGCCAGCGCCACCTCGGGCACGTTATTGGGAAACTGATCCGTGTCCCAGCCCGACTGGTAATCGTTCCGGTTCATGTCGATGGACCCGAAGATGCCCAGGCTCGCCGCCAGTGCAAGCTCGTGTTCGAACGAATGGCCCGCAAGAATAGCGTGCCCTTGCTCGATATTCATCTTCACCTCGCCTTCGAGGCCGAATTCCTTGAGGAATCCGTACACCGTTGCGACATCGTAGTCGTACTGATGTTTCGAGGGCTCCTGTGGCTTGGGCTCCACGAGGATTGCCCCCTTGAATCCGATCTTGTGCTTGTAATCGACGACCATCTGCAGGAACCGCCCGGCCTGTTGCCGCTCGCGTTTCAGATCGGTGTTCAGCAGCGTCTCGTACCCTTCCCGTCCGCCCCAAAGCACATAGTTCTGCCCACCCATCTTCTGCGTTGCATCCAGACAGGATTTCACCGTCGCGGCAGACCAGGCGAAAATGTCGGGATCGGGGTTGGTCGCCGCGCCAGCCATGAAGCGACGGTGGCTGAACAGGTTGGCCGTGCCCCACAGGAGCTGCGCCTTGGAGCTTTCCAGCTTGCCGCAGATGTAATCGACGATCTCTTCGAAATTCCGGCGGCTTTCGGAGAAGCTGGCGCCCTCCGGCCGGATGTCGGCATCGTGCCAGCAGAAGAACGGCACGTTGAGGATCTCGAACATCTCGAAGGCAACATCTGCCTTCATCTTTGCCAGATCCACCGTGTCTCCGAACCAGGGGCGTTCGAAGGTCTGCCCACCGAACGGATCGCCCCCGGGCCATGCAAAGGAGTGCCACCAGGCCACGGCAAACCGCAGATGGTCTTCCATGCGCTTGCCCATTACGACTTCGTCCGGGTCATAGTGTCGGAATGCCAGGCCCGAGGCTTTCGGGTCGAAGCGCAGCGGTGCGATATCCTTGAAGAAGTCAGTCATGGGAAGGGTCCTCTGGTAGCTGTGTGGCCGACTGGGCCGGAATGTTGTCGCGGACATAGATCATCGGAACGAGTTCCGGCATGGGCGGGGCGTCGCGCCGGTCGATCAGGGCGCGCAGGATTGCCACGGCTCGGGTCACTTCGATCTGGGGGCGCTGGTCGATGATGAAATGGATGATGCCGGCCTCAAGCGCACTGCGGGAATGCGGCACCAACTCGTGCAGTACGCAAAGCGGAGCACAGCCCGGTGCGGCCGCGTCAAGGGCGCGTACCAGCCCCCGGTTGCCCGCCCCTGCATTGTAAATCGCCGTGATCGCGCCATTCTCGCGCAACGCGGATTGCAGGCCGTCAAACACCCGTCCCTCGTCATCGCGGCTGATCAGCGGGTCCAGCACCGTCAGGGCCGGAAAATCCTGCGCCATCACCTCGCGCAGCCCTTGCAGGCGCCGCGCATGGTCGTCGGCGTCCAGCGATCCGGCAATCGTCAGCACGACGCCCGAGGTGCCGCGGTGAGCCATGCCGATCAGCCGCGCCGCGGTGCGTCCTGCCGCGAGATTGTCGATCCCGACATAGGCATCGCGCTGGCCATCGCGCAAATCCGACACGAGGCTGACCACGGCAACCCCATGATCCCGCAAGGTTGCAATCGGGGCCTCCAGACCATCCGCCGTTATGCCGACCAGGGCGAGCCCGTCGACCGTTTCCGGATCGATCGCATGCAAGGCCTGCACGAGCCCCTCGCCGGAAAACGCGGCGATCTCAACTGTGCTGATCTGCACCCGCTCGGCATTCAGATGGGCGGCCAGTTCGCTCAGCGCCCCGCGCATCGTTGCGAAGAATGCATTTGTCCCGGACGGCAGGAGAAACGTCAGACGATAGACACGGCCACGGGACAGGTTCGCCGCGGCGATGTCCCGGACATAGCCCAGAGAGTCCATGGCGGCACGCACCTTGAGAATGGACTTCTCCGCGACGTTGCCCCGCGCATTGATCACACGATCAGCGGTCGCGTAGCTGACCCCTGCCGCTTTCGCGACATCGCTGAGCGTCGGATTCGCCATCAGTCCTCCCCGGGCCGTCTTGTGCGGCCTCGGTCAACAGTTGCCGCAAAAATGATAGCCGTCAATCATTTTTGCCAGACGTCTATCATTTTTGCTTTCTGCGACCGCACGCAGAAGAAGAAGGCGATCGCCGCGCTTTCGAAGCTGACCCGTTCACCCCGCTGCCTCAAATTCCCGAAAGCCGTTTTCGAACGCCGGAACGATCTCGACGATCTGGAAATATCGGTGCGCGATCAAGGCTGTGTCACGCAGACGCTCGATGACGAAGTAATAGTCCCGAGCGGTGTCGGCGGTGATCACCATGACATCCGAAACCCGCGCACTGAACGCCTCGGCGTCGTAGAAACGGAACGACACGGTTGTGTCCGCGAACGCTGCGTCGAGCGCACTCCCGGACAGCCGCGCCCGCTCGAGGCGGTCGAGAGCCAACCATTCGGGCGTGGCCATCAACATGAGAAAGACGGTGAGTTGCATGATGATCTCCAGGTTGCAGGTGTGGCCCCAAAATGCGAGCAATGCCTCACCTTCTCAACTCGCCTTCCGGAGACCCCCGTGGCGCAAGAGCTTGAACCAAGAAAACAAGCCCGTCAGGCGCGGGCCCGGGTCACGCAGGAGGCAATAGTCGAGGCGGCGGCTCGCATTCTCGAGCAGGATCGTCTGGATGATCTGACCACGAACGGCATTGCTGAACGTGCGGGTGTGAGCATTGGGTCGCTATATCAGTACTTTCCGAACAAGGAGGCCATTCTCGTTGCGCTGATCCGGCGCGAGCGGGCGCTGCTCTATTCGGATGTCATGGACATTGCGCAGACATGCGGCGACGCGGCCGGGAAAATCGAGGCGCTGATCGACGTGGGCATAAAGCATCAGTTCGCCCGCCCACGGCTGGCGCTGCAGCTGGAATACATCGAGCAGACACTGGATATCGGACCAGAAGCGCAAGCGCTGACCGCGCGGCTGGTGTCGGCCGTCTCCGACATCGCCAAAGTGCTTGCGCCGGATGCGGGTCCCCATGCCGCGCGGGACGTGGTGGTCATCTGCCAGGCTTTGATAAACGCGGCTGGACTGGCCGGAGAGACGGATGTTCCCGCATTGCGGCGGCGCTTGCGTAGCGCGGTGAACGGGTATCTCTCCGACAGTGCGAAGGCGCGGTAACAATCCGGACCGCAGACTGGCGCGGTTCGCTGAGCGATGCCCGCATCCCGAGGTCATCTTGGGGCAGCCGTCGCGCCGGGGCCGCCGCGCTGCAGCCAGACTTCCGCGACGATCACCAATCACTGCGCTTGGCCGAAGACCCTGTTGAGGCCGCGGCAGGCGATACTCGTTCATAAGAAACCCGGGTCAACTGCAGGCCAGACAGGCTACAGCGGGTTGATCTTGCATCGGCTGAACGTTTTTAATAATAACAGACAGTCTTTCGAGAGAGATCACAATGTTCACCACCCCGATCATCCAGTTCGGCACCAGCCGGTTCCTTCAGGCGCATGTGGACCTGTTCGTTTCCGAAGCGTTGAAAACAGATGCCGCCTTGGGGCGGATCGCCGTGGTGCAGAGCACCGGCGACGCCGCCCGCGCCAAACGACTGGCCGCGCTGGCAAACGGCTATGACGTCCGTCTGCGCGGCATCGCGAACGGCACCACGACCGACGAGACGATCCGCGTCCGCAGCGTCGCGAAGACGTTTTCGCTGAACAAGGATCGAAGGGCTGTCGAGCGGATCATTGCAGAAGAGGCGCGCATCATTCTGTCCAACACCGGCGACGCCGGCTTCGCGCCGCAATCCGCCGATGCCAGCCCCCGTTTCGACGATGCAATGTCCTATCCCGCCAAGCTGGCACACCTGCTGCGGGCGAAGTACGAGGCGGGTGGAACGCCGATCCAGATCATGCCAACCGAATTGGTGCAGGACAACGGAGCAACCCTGAAACGGCTGGTGCTCAATGCGGCTCCGCGGGAGGACACCGGGTATCGTGACTGGCTCGACGGGGGCGTTGTCTGGGTCAATTCGCTGGTCGACCGGATCGTGTCCCAGCCTCTGGACCCCGCCGGCGCGGTGGCGGAGCCCTATGCGCTCTGGGCCATCGAAGAGTGCCCCGGACTGGTATCACCCTGCGTCCATCCTGATGTTCGGATCGTGCCCGACCTCGGCCCGGTCGCGCGCCGCAAGCTGTTCATTCTGAACCTCGGACATACATGGATCGTCTCGCGCTGGCTGGCGCGGGGCAAGTCCGGTGCCGTCTTCGTGCGCGACGTGATGGCAGACCCGACATGGTCGACGGATCTGCGCAGGCTGTATGAAACCGAAGTCCTGCCCGCATTTGTCGCCGCTGGCGAAGGCGACGGGATAACGGACTACATGAACACGACACTGGATCGGTTTGCCAATCCGTTTCTCGACCACAATCTGTCTGACATCGCTCAGAATCACGTGGAAAAACTCCGGCGCAGGGTCGCTGCCTTTGTCGACTGGGCGCAAGCGAACGGCGATGCGACACCGAAGCCGATGTTGAACCAGGCCTTGCAAGGATCCGCCGCATGAAGACGCGCTCCATCGGCAAGACCGGCATCCGCGTGACGTCCGTGTCCTTTGGCTGCGCGAGTATCGGCAACCTGTACCGTATCGTCTCCGACGAAGACGCGCAGGCCGTCCTTGATGCCGCCTGGGACTCGGGCATCCGCTACTTCGATACCGCGCCGCATTACGGGCGCGGACTATCCGAGATGCGTCTCGGCCAATTCCTGAAAGGACGCTCCGGAGCGGTCGTCTCGACAAAGGTCGGCCGTGTCCTGAGCCCCGCTACCGCCCCGATTGCCGAAGCGGATGGCTTTGTCTCGCCGGCTCAAAACGATGTGCGGTATGACTATTCAGGCGATGGAATCCGCGAAAGTCTCGAACAAAGCCTTGAGCGCCTCGGGCTGTCCCGGGTCGATATCGTGTATGTTCACGACATCGGCGGCTACACGCACGGCACGGACAATCCCCGCCACATGGACGCGTTTCTGGGCTCTGGCTACGACGCTCTTGTAAGGTTGAAGGAAACGGGTCGGATCGGCGCATTCGGGCTGGGCGTGAACGAATGTCAGGTCTGCCTCGACATCATGGACCACGGCCCGATCGACGCGATCCTTCTGGCCGGGCGATTGACCCTGCTTGATCGGTCGGCCGAAACCGCCTTGGTGGCGCGCTGTGCCGAGGCGGGCACCAGCCTCGTGCTGGGCGGCGTGCTCAATTCGGGAATCCTGGCCACCGGCCCCGTCGATGGCGCACATTACGATTACGGACTTGCACCGAAGGCCATCCTGGATCGTGTCGCGGCCTTGCAGGCGGAGGCCGGAGCCAAGGGTAAAAGCCTCGTGGAGGCCGCGCTGCACTTCGTGCGCGATCACCCGGCGACGACGTCTGTCCTGATCGGCACCGGCAAGGTGTCGACGGTACAAACGAACATGGCAATCCTCGCGCGGGAAACCTAGCCAAGCTCGTGACTGCGCAGCGACGCCAGAAGCGTCGTCTTGGACGTCGCAAGATGGCGGCGCATGGCCGCGACCGCAGCTTCTGCATCGCGCTCTTCCAGCGCATTCAGAATGGCGAGGTGTTCACCGATCGCGGCGGTATTGCGTTCCTTCTCGTCAGCCTTGTCCCACAGGAAATGGTAATGGAAGATCAATGAAATGACCTTCTGGAATTCTCGGGCGAACCGGTTGCTGACTGCGGTGTTGATGGTTTCGTGGAACCGTTCGTCCAGCTTCGAAAAGGCGTGATAGTCCGTCTCGATCCGGTCTAGCAGATCGACATGATCCAGGCGCAATTGCCGAAGGCGCGGCCAGATCTGATGATCGGTCGGTGCGGCAGCGGCGACGGCGACGGCATGCAGCTCCAGCAGGCACCTGAAGTCCGACAATTCGACCGCGAAGTCCTTGGTAAAGCCGCGCAGCTTCCAGCCGCCCTGCGGCCGACGCGCAACAAGCCCGAAACGGCTCAAACCCGAAAGGAACTCCTTCAGCTCGTGTTGCGGGACGTTGAACCGTCGTGCCAGCTCCGCCACCGACAGCGGCGTCTCGGCAGGCACATCGAAGTGCAGCACCCATTCCAGAAACTGAGCCTCCAGCTCATCTTGCGATATGCGCCCGTCTTCCAGCGGCATCGCATCATCATCGGTCGGTATGCGCAGCAAGCGTTTGGTCCGGCCTTCCCAGACAATGATGTTCTCGTCACTCAGCCGCCCAAGGCTGCGCCGAACGATCGTGCGGCTGACGCCCGCCACATCGGACAATGCCTGCTCGGACGGAATGTCATCCCCCGGCGCAAGCATCGCGAGGTGATCGAGGAGCGTGTTGTACGCTTCCCTGAAGCGCGTGTCCTTTCGGGCCATGGCGAAACGTTCCCTGAGCGGCGTGCTGTTACCGCGATGGTATCAAATTCACTCTGCACTGTATAATTAAAAACAATTGACGCATAGCCCGTCCGGCCCCTATCAAGTTTTTTATCATTACGTACCGATTAAAGGGGGGGACCGTGGCAGAGGCGAACGAGATGGCTATCAAGGCGCGCTCGGCCGGCGCTTTGGTTCCGCAGGTGCAGGTCCAGAAGCTATCGGCACTGCTGACGCTGTTTTTGCTCATCCTTGGTTTCGGCCTGACCAGCCAGGCTTTCTTTTCCGTCAACAATGGCCTCACTGTCCTGCTGCAAACCTCGGTCATAGGATTGCTCGGGATCGGCATGACGCTGGTGATCATCACCGGCGGAATCGATCTCTCGGTCGGCTCGGTGCTGGCTTTGTCCGGCGTGGTCTCGGCCATGGCGGTCAAGGCGGGAGTGCCGGTAGTGCCTGCGATGAGCCTGGGGGTCATGGTCGGAGCCGCGTGCGGAGCGTTCAACGGACTGGTCATCACCCGGCTGCACATCCCCCCCTTCGTGGCGACGCTCGGGATGATGCTGATCGCCCGCGGCATCGCGCTTCAGATCACCGGGGCTGCCCCGGTCTCCGGTCTGGGCAAGGCGTTCGGCATTCTGGGAAACGGAGCCTTGTTCCGCATCGTCGAACAGCAGGCCAACGGATTTCCCAAGGTCGTCTTTCCCGGCATTCCCTATCCCGCCATCCTGCTTCTGCTCGTGGCTATCGCTGCGGCCTACATGCTCAAGCGCCGGCAGATCGGCCGCCATATCTACGCCACCGGCTCGCAGGAAGAAGCGGCCCGGCTGTCGGGGGTGCGCGTGGACCGGACCAAGCTCTATGCCTACACCATGTCCGGTGCGCTGGCCGGTCTGTCCGGCAACGTTCTGATGTCCCGGCTCATCACGGCCCAACCAAGCGAAGGCGTCATGTATGAACTTGACGCGATTGCCGCGGCGGTGATCGGGGGTGCCTCGCTTCAGGGCGGCGTCGGCACGATCTCCGGCACCATGATTGGCGCCTTCATCATCGGCATTCTGCGGAACGGCCTGAACATGGTCGGCGTCTCCGCCTTCATCCAGCAAATCGTGATCGGACTCGTCGTGATCGGCGCTGTCTGGATCGATCAGGTCCGAAACCGACGCACCTGAAAAGCGCGGGACGCGACCGTCCATCAACTGAGGAGGAACAAAATGGACAAACTGAAATTCGGCCTTGCGGCCTCTCTCATCACCCTTTGCGCGGGAATGGCGCAGGCCGGTGAGATCGCGGTGATCGTGAAGACCACGAACTCCAACTTCTGGCAAAACGTGAACAAGGGCGCCTCCGCTGCCATCGAAGGCACTGGGCACACCATGAGCTTTGACGGGCCTGCCGCCGAGAGTGCCATCGCGGACGAGGTGAACCTGGTCGAGAACGCGATCAACCGCGGCGTCGCCGGCATCGTGCTGGCGCCGTCCGACCCCGAAGCCCTGGCTCCGGTCGTGCAACGCGCATACGAGTCCGGCATTCCGGTCGTGCTGATCGACGGCGGCCTGGCCGAAGGCAACGAGCAATACTACCAGGCCCTGCTGTCCACCGACAATTGCGCGGCGGGCGAACAGGTCGCTCAGCGAATGATCGACGAGGTCGGGACCGCCGGCAAGGTTGGCGTGATGTCCTATGTCGCCGGTGTCGGGTCAGAGATTGGCCGTGTGGGCTGTTTCATCGACCATATCAAGGCACACTCGGACATCGAGATCGTTGGCCCGCTCTACTCGCAAAGCCAGATGGCAACGGCCCTGAACCAGACCACTGACATGCTGTCGGCGAACCCTGACCTGGTCGGCATTTTCGGGGCAAACGAGCCCACGGCCGTGGGCATGGGCCGCGCGATCGAGCAGGCGGGACGCGCCGGAAAGATCGTTGCTCTCGGCTTCGACGGCAATGGCGACCTGCAGGAGATGGTGCGGGGCGGAACGCTTGAGGCAACAGCCGTTCAGGGATCCTTCGCAATGGGCGAGTTGGGCGTGAAAGCGGTGATCGACGTGATCGACGGCAAGACAATCGAGTCCTTCATCAACACCGGCGTGGTTCTTGTCGATGCGGAGAACATCGACTCCGACGCCGCGCAGAACGTGCTGTACTAAGACCAAACCGGGGGGCGGTTCCGCCGCCCCTCTGCTCCGCCCAAGATCGCCCTAATCCGGACCGACAGATGACCGCTGCGCCCCTTGTTGAAATGATCGACATCGAAAAACACTTCGGCGGCGTCCGTGCCGTCGAGCATGTGTCCGTCGACCTCTGGCCGGGTGAAGTCGTCGGCCTGCTCGGACACAACGGCGCCGGAAAATCCTGCCTGATGAAAATCCTGGCCGGTGCCATGGCCCCGAGCAGCGGGACCATCCGCATCGCGGGAAAGCCGGTTCAGTTCAACGATCCGAATGACGCCCGCGCCGTCGGGATCGAAACCATTTATCAGACGCTCGCTCTGGCCGATCATCTTGACGCGCCGGCCAACCTGTTTCTGGGGCGAGAGCTCAAGACCCGCTTTGGAAACCTGGACGAAGCTGCCATGTTGAAGGGCGCGGAAGAGGTCATTGCCCGCCTCAACCCCAATTTCAAGAACCTGCGCGATCCGGTGTCCCGCCTCTCGGGCGGGCAACGCCAGGTCATCGCCATCGCCCGCGCTATCTATTTCGATACCCGGATCCTGATCATGGACGAGCCGACCGCCGCGCTGGGACCTTCTGAAACGGCCATGGTCGCCGATCTCATTCGCAAGTTGCGGGCGGAAGGCATAGGCATCTTTCTCGTCAGTCACGACATGCACGACGTTTTCGATCTTTGCGACCGGGTTGTCGTGATGAACAAGGGCAAGGTCGTCGGCGCCCACCGGATCGACGAGGTCACGAAGGACGATGTCCTCAGCTTGATCATCAAAGGAGAGCTGCCCGCGGATTGGTCAGCCCGGAACCTGGAGACCGCCGAATGACCCGGAACCCCAACGCAACGATGACAACGGCAGTTTGTGTCGAACCCGGCGTCATGACACTCGACCAGCGGCCCATTCCGTCCGAAGCCCCTGAGGGATGGTGCCTGATCGACATCGCCGCCATCGGCATTTGCGGAACGGACTACCATATCTTCGAAGGCAAACATCCGTTCCTCGACTATCCCCGCGTCATGGGGCACGAGTTGTCCGGCAGGATCGTCGACGGCCCGGACGCCGGGCAACTGGTTGTCGTGAACCCCTATGTCTCCTGTGGCGACTGCCGCGCCTGCCGGAGGGGAAAGCCGAATTGCTGCACACGGATCGCGGTCCTTGGCGTGCACCGGGATGGCGGCATGTGCGGGCGGATCGCCGTGCCGCGTGACAATCTCTATCCTGCGGAAGGGCTGACGGCGGAACAGGCGGCGATGGTGGAATTCCTCGCCATCGGCGCGCACGCCGTGGCGCGATCCGGAACCGGCGAAGGCGATGTGGTGCTTGTGACGGGGGCAGGCCCGATCGGGATCGGAACGGCCCTGTTTGCCCGGTTGGCCGGCGCCGAAGTGCACATGATGGACCTCAGCGACGGCCGGCTCGGTCTTGCCAGGGACCTCTTCGGGTTCACCAGGACGCACAAACCCGATGACACCGTGCTGACGGGTGCTCTGGCCGAAGGCTTTGACGTGGTGTTCGACGCAACCGGCAACGCCAAGGCGATCGAGGCGGGATTTCCGCTGGTGGCACACGGCGGCAGCACCGTGCTGGTCAGCGTCGTGAAGGACGACATCACCTTCACAGATTCCGAATTTCACAAACGCGAGTCCAGGATCATCGGGTCACGCAACGCGCTCAAGACGGATTTCGAACGCGTCATGGCGGCAATCCGGGATGGCCACATCCCGACCGACGCCATCGCGTCGGAACGGGTGGCTCTCGCCGATCTTCCGGCGCGTTTCCCGGACCTCGTCCGCGCCCGGGACCACCTCGTCAAGGTGCTTGTCACGCCGTAACCACTGGGCAGTCATGCAGATTTTCTGTCCCTGCCGTACAAGAGCAACATGCCGAGAATGACGAGGCCATAGGTCATCTGCCGCCCGGCCTCCGGCATCTGCATGACCGAGAGGATCGATTGCAGTAGCGTGATCAGGATCACGCCGGCAACGGTACCGATATAAGACCCCTTGCCGCCGAGGATGGACGTCCCCCCAAGGACCACCGCCGCAATGGAGGGGAGCAGGTAGGTATCGCCCATCGCCTGCGCCGCCTTGGAAGCATAGCCCGCCAGCAACGTGCCCGCCAGGGCCGAGAGTGCCCCCGCCAGGACGAAGGTGAACAGGACCACGCGCCGGGTGGATACCCCTGATAGATAGGCCGCGCTCTCACGGTTGCCGATGGCGTAGATGAAACGGCCATAGGCGGTGCGCGTCAGCAGGAAAACAAGGGCCACCCCGACCAGCGCCCAGACCAGGATGGCGTTGGGCAATCCGGGAACGAGAAAGCCGGTGGCCAGCCATCGCATCGAAGCCGGCGCCGCATCCTGAGGGGAAAAGCCACCGGAGTAGATGACCATCAGCCCCTGTGCGACTACGTTGGTCGACAAGGTGACGATCATCGCCGGTATCCGCAGATAGGCGACACCGATTCCGTTGATCAGCCCGAACCCGGCGCCAACCAGCACGCCGGCGGGCACCGCCAGCGCCGCACCGACCGGGCCAAACCCCGCCGCCGCGCAGCCCATCATCGCACCGGCCGTCAGCACCCAGGGGATCGACAGGTCGATATGCCCCAACAGGATCACAAGCATCACGCCGGACGCCGCTATCCCGAGGAATGCGCCCACCTTGAGCTGTTGCACGATATAGGCCGGCGACAGAAAGTTCGGCGCAAAGAAAGACCCCAGCAGCAGGATCAGGAGGATGCAAAAGAACGAGGTGGCAATGGCGGGATCTATCCGCTGCATCCACACCGGCAGTTTTTGCCGCGCCGTATGACCGGACGGATTGCTCATTCGAACCACTCCAATCTGTTCTGGACGCGCAGCAGAGCAACGGCGCCGATTGAGATCGCCGTCATCAGGAAGAGGCCCTGCAACAACGGCTGCCAGAGCGGGTCGACGTCGAAGACAAACAGCATGTCGCCGATGGTGCGCGCGGTGAAGGCACCGAACACGGCTCCGATCAGGCTGCCGCGACCTCCGAAGAGCGAGACCCCACCGAGCACAACCGCGGCTATCGACCAGAGCGTATAGCCATCCCCCGAGGCATAGGCCGCCTCGCCGGTATAGGTGTAGAAGGTCAGGAACAGCCCACCGACCCCGCCAAACAACCCGGCCAGCGTATAGGCGACAAACTTGGATTTGCGCACATTCACGCCGGACATGAAGGCCGCCGGCTCGGACGATCCCGCCGCGAACGCCCCCAGCCCCACCGCTGATCTCCGATACGGCACCCAGACCACCAGTATGACGACGCCCAGCAGTAACAGGCTGGTCGGGACCGCACCCCAGATGCGGCCCGTCATTGCATCGGCGAGGGCCTCGTTGACCTCGCCGCCCGGGAACGGACGCAGCATCAAGGCGATGCCGAAGAACACGGCCCCTGTTGCAATCGTCGTGATGATCGGCTGCAACCGTCCATAGATCACGATCGCACCGTTCAGCGCCCCGCAGGCCATGCCGACGGCAAGCGTTCCGGCGATGCCCAATCCGGTTTGCAGCGGTGTTCCGACCACGATGTAGGACGCAACGCAGTTCGTCAGGACAAGCACCATGCCGACGGACAGATCAATCCCCGCCGTGGTCACGACCATCGCCTGGGCACAAACGACAAAAGCCAGCAAAACGCCCTTGTTCGCGGCTGTCTGCACCACGTTCGCGGACAAACCGACCGGGTGATTGCCGACATAGATGCCGAACATCAGGACGAACAACGCCATCGCCGCAAGCGTGCCCCGGTTCTCCGCAATCAGGTAACGCCATTCCCTCATGCGTGTGCCTCCGCCTTGACATCCATGTTCAACGCGCTGGCGATCAGGGCATGTTCCGTCAGGCCGTCACCCGACAACTCGCGGCGCACCTGGCCGTCGTAAAGCACCAGCACCCTGTCGCAGCAGCCAATCAACTCGTCATAATCCGTCGAATAAAACAGGATCGCGGCCCCCTCCGCTGCAAGCCTGCGAAGCAGGGCGTAGATTTCCTGCTTCGTGCCGACGTCGATCCCCCGCGTCGGATCGTTCAGGAAGATGATCCTCGGATGGCGCATCAGCCATTTTGCGATGACGACCTTTTGCTGGTTTCCCCCAGACAACGCGGCCACCGGCACGTCCAGATTGGCCGCCTTGATCGACAGCAGATCGACCATCTCACCGATCCGCGCGGTTTCCGCGTTACGGTCGACCACACCGAATTTCGACAAAAGGTCGAGCGAGGCGAAAGACAGGTTCTGCCGGACCGTCATCGGCAACATCAGCCCCTCTGTATTGCGATCCTCCGGGATCAACGCCATGCCGATGCCGTCGGCCCGTGCGTCACCGGGGCCGGACAGGTCGATCCTGCGGCCCTCGACCAGAATGTCCCCGCCAACCCCACGCAATACGCCGAACAGGGCCAGCAGCAATTCGCGCTGCCCTTGTCCGTCGAGCCCGCCAAGACCCACCACTTCCCCGGGACGCACCGCCAGGGAAATCCCGCGCAGTCGCCCGGCCCAGGTCAGATCGCGGATTTCCAGCAACGGTTTCGTACCTTCCGGCACGCCGGGCCGCGGCGGAAAGGCATGGGTCAGATCGCGACCGATCATCAGTTCGACGACTTCTGAATCGCTTTTGCTGCCCTGGTCGTAACTGGCGACATTGCGCCCGTTGCGGAAGATCGTGCACCGATCCGCCAGTTCCGCGATTTCGTGCATCCGGTGGGAAATGTACAAAAGCGCGATGCCTTCATCACGCAGCCGCTTCACCACCTCGTAAATTCGCGTCACATCCGACGCCGTCAGCGCCGATGTCGCCTCGTCAAGGATCAGGATATGGGGCCTTTGGGCCAGTGCCTTCGCGATCTCCACCATTTGCCGCCGGGACAACGGCAGGTCGCGCACCAGCGCACGCGGATGGATATCCGGCGCCCCTGCCCGCATCAGTGCATCCTCGGCAATGCGGCGCTGCGCGGCGCGGTCGATCAGCCCGAAACGACGTGGCGGATTGTTGATGACGATGTTGTCCGCAACGCTCAATTCAGGTATCAGCGACAGCTCCTGGAAGACGCAATAGATACCGGCGGCGTTGGCGGCTGCGGGCGACGCGAAGCGCTGTTCCTCGCCACCAAGAAGGATCTGACCGGCGTCCGGCTGCACCGCACCGGCCAGTGTCTTGATCAGCGTCGATTTCCCGGCGCCGTTTTCACCCAGAATTGCATGGATGGACCCAGCCGACAGATCCAGCGAAGCCTCATCGAGCGCCGTGACACCGCCATAGCGCTTGGAAATGCCCCGCATCGACAGCAGCGGGCGGATATCCGTCATGAAATTCCCTCCGGGTCGCAACAGTGTCACGGCGCGGGTCTGCCGATCCGCGCCGTGTGCCGTTGGCATGACCTTATTGGTTGTCCTTGGTCTGCCCCATGATCTCCTGCGCCGAGAAGTTGATGCCGCAGGTGGGGAAAGAATTGCCGACGAAGAAATTGTCGGATTCATCCGGGAAGTAGTCCACACCTTCCGCCATGTCGGGATCGGCGGCCACTGCAAGGGGCAACTTGACGGATTGCGGCACGACCTGACCTTCCAGCGCAGCGATTGCGACCTTCATCGCCACGGCGACCTGCGCCGGACCCGTACCGGCGGAGACGCAGTCCAGATCATCATCGGCGGCGCAGAACTTGCGGAAACCGTTTTCCGTTTCGCCGCCGAACGGCACCATTGGATGACCGGCATCCATCATCGCCTGCACGATCCCGGTGTCACCCCCCTGCCCGGCAATGCCGTCAAACGGACCGGAAGCGGCAATGGCGTCCGCCGTCGCCTTCTGGGCAACGCCATCGTCCCATTTTCCGACAACTTCGATCACCTCGAATGCCTTGCCCGAAGCCGCCAGCGTATCGCGCAGTCCGTTGTGGCGGTCGGTGTCAACCGATGTCCCCGCCACCCCGCGCACTTCCAGCAGCTTGCCACCGTCGGGCAACCTGTCGATCAGCCAGTCCGCCCAAAGCTGTCCGAGGCCGGTCTGATCGACGTTCACGTTGATCGCATCGGTGGTGTCTAGGATGTTGTCGAAAGCCACCAGAACGACGCCCTCCCGTTTCGCCCGCTTGATGACAGCGCCGAAGGCGGTCGGGTTCTGCGCGTTCACCACGATGGCATCATATCCCGCATCAATGAAATTGTTGATCGCCGCAATCTGCGCCGGGACATCTTCACCCGTGGACACGACCTTGAACTCCGCCAGTTTCGCGGCAACCTCGGGCTGCGCCGCGTAAGCCTTCGCAGTCTGGATCATCTGGATGCGCCAGGTGTTGGCGATGTAGCCATTGGCGAGCGCAATCCGGTAGGGTCCGTCCTTCTTCGGGAACTTGAAGAACGCGGTGTCGTCACCCCAGGGCGCGAAGCAGTCGGGTTCCGCAGCTGGACCCGACACGATTTCCGGTTCCGCCTGGAGGGTGTGCGCCGCAAGGATCGCGCCACACAACGCCAGGCCGGCGATTGCTCTTTTTTTCATTCCAGTATCCTCCCAATGTTGTCCTGATACCCCGATCTACACGATCAGAATCACCATATTGATTGATTAATGATATGTTTGCGATCCTCTCTTGAAATATCAACAACTAACTACCTCGTCAGATCAACACCTTAGCTCTACATTCCCGTCAATGGAGCCGTGTTCTCTGCTGTAGCGGCAAGGATGGAGCGGGCAGACCATCGCGAACCCGCGCAAGACCATGCCACTTGATCCGCAACCGGAGATGGACAAACGCCACCCGGCGCCGCCAATCAGGGCGAGCGGGCGGACCCGGCTGACAGGGTCAATATCAGGTTTGAATGGCCGGTCCTTGCGCCCCGCTCAGAACCGCTGGAACAACCCCAGGCCACGCTGGAGCGCGAAGGTAAGGTGGGCCTGCATTTCCTCACCGGCCTTTTCCGGATTGCGCGCCTTGAAGGCCGCGATCACCTTCAGGTGCTCCAAAACCGATTCCCGCGCCAACGGCGGGGTAACCTTACGGTTGATCCGCACAAGACGCACATTGTTGTGCAGCCGCATGTAAGCGCTTTCGATCAAATGATTTTCCAGACTGAGGATGACCGTGTGATGCAGGAGCGTTTCGAGATCCTCGAGTTCGCCGCGCACTGTCTCGCTCAATCCCTCCGCATCCAGACGCTCGATGGCGGACAGGTGCCGGCGCTCCATCTCGTCCAGTTCGGCATCATCGGCGGTTTGCGCGTAGACCGCCGCTGCAGCCCGTTCCAGTATGGCGCGATACTGATACGTTGCACGGGTCAACTCCAGACCGGGCTTGACGAACTGGATGCCTGACCGGGGGTGGATCGTCACGATCCCTTCCACTTCGAGCAGTTTCAACGCATCGCGCAGCGGGGCGACGGGGACTCGCACCAGCTTGACCAACTCATTTTGCGACAGGAACGCGCCGGCCGGTATCCGCCTCTCGAACAGACACTCCAGAATACGCGCGTACGCGCGGTCTCCGAGCTTCTCGGCGGGTTTGGCACCCTTCTCCTGCTTGGTCTTGCGTCCTGCCACTTGCTTTACCCCCGATTCTGAAATATCTATCGTGTAATCTGATAAATCAGAGACACGAGAAAAAACATGCGCATCGCAGATTACCGCATCACCCGCTTTCAGTTTGCTCGCGATCGGGTCATTGGCGATAGCCAGGTGCGTATCGACACAGTCAACCTGTCCACGGTTGAACTCATTGACGAGAGAGGTCAAGTCGGACTCGGCTTCGTACAGGGCCTGTTCCACCCGCATCCCGACCAGGCCGAAATACAGCGGGTTTTCGAGGAGGAAGTCTGGCCCGATCTGGACGGCCAGGTGCCGGTCGCGCTTGCCCATCGGGTGCGCAGACCGCGCGGCGGCAATCAAAGGGCCCCGGGGTTTCCTTTCGAAGAGGCAATCCAGGTTGCGCTCTGGGACCTGGCGGCCAAGCAGGCGGGCCTGCCGCTCCACCGCTTTCTCGGCAGCAGCCGTGACCGGGTTCCGGTCTATGCATCGGGCTTGGATTTCCACTTGGATGACGCGGCATTCATGGAGTTCTTCGGCATTGCCGCGGATGCGGGTTACCGTGCCTTCAAGATCAAGGTCGGTCACCCCGACTTCGAGCGGGACCTGTCGCGGATAGACTTGCTGAAGCGCGTGACACCCCGGAATTCCCTGATGATGATCGACGCAAACGAGGCTTGGAGCGCCAAGGAAGCCTCTGTCAAGATTGGGAAAATTCGTGATCTGGGACACGACATCCTCTGGGTCGAGGACCCGATCCTGCGCCATGATTTCGAGGGCTTGAAAATGCTTCGGTCCGCGACTCCCTGGACCATGATCAACTCCGGCGAATATCTGGACATCGCGGGCAAACACGCGCTGCTACGCGCCGGGGCGACCGATATGCTGAACGTCCACGGCCCCGTGACCGACGTCATGAGGCTCGGGTGGCTGGCTGCCGAAATCGGAACGCCCGTCACGCTGGGAAACACCGTGCTGGAGTTTGGCGTGCATGTCGCCTGCGCCCTCCCGGAAGTCGATTGGCTGGAGTACTCCTTCCAGAATTTCGAGCATCTGGTCGAAGAACCCATGCGGATCGAGAATGGCTGGATCTTTGCCCCGGACAGACCCGGCCACGGGCTGGTCCTCTCCGAGGAGGCGCGTCGCGACTGGATGCGCCCCGATGTGCTGCACCGGGCAGACCTGGGCGAAGCACCGCCACATTCCAGGGGCCGGGCAGCGGCGCCGAAGGCACGGGAGCGGGTCTGACCGGCGGCGCATAAAGCGCGGCAGGATTAATAATCTTGTGATTTATTAGCTAATATGACTAATAATTCAGAACTACGGGCAGAGCATTGGAAAAGCGGCCCCATGTCAGGGGAACCGCGATGCAGGTGACGCTGACAATGACCCTTGGGAGAACCAACATGGATCGTCGAACTTTTCTTGCAACCACGGCCTCTACCGGCGCGGCAATGCTCCTGCCTGCGGGCTCGGCGCGAGCGGACCTGCCGCAACGATATGCCGGCACCACACTGAAGGTGATGCTCGGTGCCGGCGGCGGCTCCTGGGAGGCGTACCGCCAGTCGTCGGAGGAATTCGCCGCAAAGACCGGGATCCGTTTCGACTACACGTTCCTGCCCGACACCAACGCCTATACCAAGACCGTGCTGGATGTGACGACCGGGACGAATGCGTTCGACGGCTATGTCTACACCTATCCCTGGAAGGGTGAGCTTGCGACCTATTTCGCGGATCTGGAAGCTATCGTACCAACCATCGAAGGTGCGCCGCAGCTCGATCTCGATGACTACCCTGGCGATGTCATCGACGCTTACGGCCGGGTCGACGGCAAACTGATCGGCCTGCCGATCCTTGGCGACGCCACAATGATGGTCTGGAACCGGGCACAATATGAGAAGGCCGGACTCGACCCAGCGGCCGCCCCGGCAACCTGGGAAGAAATCGTCACGAACGGCAAGGCCCTGGAGGCCGCCGGGTTGAATGGCTTCGGCCTGCCCGGCGGCAAGGGCTGGCAGGTGTCGATCATGTGGATCATCCTGTTCTTCAAATACGGCGGCAATTATTTCGGCCCGAATTACGCCCCTCAGTTCAACTCGGACGCCGGGCGCAAGGCCGCGAACTTCCTTGTCGACCAGCTCCAGCCAATGGCCCCCGCCGGAAACCTGACCTGGGATTTCCCGGAGATGCTCGACGGTCTGATGACTGGGGTATCCGGGCAAGGCATGATTTGGCCCGGCGGATTTGGCGCCATGCTCGATCCCGCGAAATCCGCCGAGGCTGCAAACCTGTCGTTCCAACCGACGCCCGAGGCCTCCCTGTTGGGCGGCTGGGCGGTGGGCGTGAACGACGCGTCGCGTAACCGCGAGGCGGCGGTTCTGTGGGCCACGTATCTTGCCTCCCGCGAAGTGCAGAAGTCCGCCCCCGCGCCGGCCCGCATTTCGGTGTTGAGCGATCCTGCGCTGATCGAAAGCAGACCGCACTTCCCGGCGACTCTCGAGGCGCTGAGCGGAAAGCTGGCGCTGTTTCCGAACGTCCCGCAATCCAGCCAGATCGTCACCTACATGTACGAAGAGCTGAATGCGGCCCTCGGGGGTGAAAAATCCGCGGACGCGGCAATGGACGACCTGCAAGCCTCGGTCGAGGACTTCGTCGCCTCTCTCGATATTCGCCAGTAGTGCCGCAAATGCGTCTATTCTTGCAACACCACCTGCCGCGACGCGCCTGCCGCGTCGTGGCACCGTTTCGATAACTGACACGGATGCGGATGTGAAACGCAAGCGCAACAAGACGGATGGCAGCGCCGCAATCCTGTTTGTCATCCCAGCGGCCATCGCAGCGTTCCTCGTCCTGATCGTGCCGCTGGCCATGTCCGCCTACTACAGCCTGACCGGCTGGCGCATCCTGATGCCGCGGACAAGGACGAAAATCGTCTGGTTCGACAACTACGTCGAAATTCTGACCGACCCTGCCTTCTGGTCGTCCATCAAGGTAACGCTGATCTACACGGTTGCCGGGGTGAGTCTTGAATCGGTTGTCGGACTGGGCCTTGCGTTGTTGTTCCGCCAACACTTCTTCGGGCGCAACGCGATGCGCACCCTGATGATCCTGCCGATGGTCATCACACCCGCCGTTGTCGGCATGTTCTGGAAATTGCTCTACGATCCGAACTACGGCGTCTACAACTACACGCTGACGTCCATCGGCCTGCCTGACGTGCCCTGGCTGGAAAGGAACTGGGCCCTGTTTTCGGTGATCCTGATGGATGTCTGGGAATCGGCCCCGTTCTTCATGCTCGTCCTGCTTGCGGGTCTGCAATCCGAAGACAAGGAGGCGGTCGAGGCCGCGCGGATCGATGGTGCGCGAAGCTGGCAGATCGTCTATTACCTGACGCTGCCCCACCTGTTGCCCTACCTCGCCATCGCAGCCGCGTTCCGGGCAATCTGGTCTCTGTCGGAGTTCGACAAGGTCTACATGCTCACCCTCGGAGGACCGGGCGACGCGACCACCACCATGAGCCTCTATGCCTACAAGGTGGGCTTCATCTCCTTCGACATCGGCAAGATCTCCGCGGTCTCCTGGATCATTGCGGTCCTGACCTTGATCGTCACCGCGCCTTTGATCGGCTACCTGCTGCGTGGGCGCAACGCACGAAATGCCCGCAGCCAGACGGAGACGGAGCAATGAGGAAAGCCCTGCTCCCGGTCGCTGTCGCCGTACTGGTCCTCGTATATCTCTTTCCCTACACATGGATGGTCCTGTCCGCGTTCCGCTCGCCTGCGGATACGCTTTCGCTGCCTCCAAAGCTCTTGTCCGACATCAGCTTCAACGGGTTCGTCAACGTGTTCCGGCAGGCGGCATTCGGTCTTTATTTGCTCAACAGCCTGTTCATCACTCTGTGTTCGGTCGCGATCACAATGCTGGTGGCAACTCCGGCGGCCTATGCCCTGGCCCGCGCCAGCAGGAGCAACGCCGCTTTCCTGCTGATCGTTCTGATTGCACGGATGATCCCGGCCATCGCGCTCGTCGTGCCGATCTACATAATCGGCAATCTTACCCGGCAGCTGGACACCTACCAGATCATGATCGTGGTAACCGTCGCGTTCAACCTGCCCTTCGCGATCTGGCTGACCCGGGGCTTCTTCATGGATCTGCCGCCCAGCCTGCTGGAGGCGGCCCGAATCGACGGCGCGACCGAGTGGCAGGTCCTGACGAGGATCGCCGCGCCGCTGGCCCGGGGCGGGATCTTCGCCACTTCGGTCTTTGTATTCGTCGGGGCATGGAACGAGTTCCTCTTTGCCCTGATCCTGACCAGCGGCAGAACCACCACCGCGACCGTCGCGCTGCTCAGCTTTCGGACATCGCAGGGGATCGAATGGGACACCATCAGCGCGGGCGCCTTCATGGTCTCTCTGCCGGTCATCATTTTTGCCTTCCTCATGCAGCGTTACCTGGTCGAAGGGCTGACCATGGGCGCGGTCAAGTAACGGAGACACGTCATGGCGGATGTCCAATTGCGCGGACTCGGCAAGAGTTTCGGGGCGCTGCAGGTCATCAGGGGGATTGACCTCGACATTGCGCACGGCGAGCTTGTCGTCTTTGTCGGCCCGTCAGGCTGCGGGAAGTCGACGCTGCTTCGGATGATCGCGGGGCTGGAGGCCATCACACAAGGGACATTGCTCATCGGCGGAGATGTCTGCAACGGCCTCGAACCCCGTGACCGGGGGATTGCCATGGTGTTCCAGTCCTATGCGCTCTACCCGCACATGTCGGTCTACGACAATGTCGGCTTCTCGCTGAAGCTCGCCCGGGTGCCTCAGGCCGAGCGAGATGCAAAGATCCGCGAGGTCGCGCAGATCCTCCACATGGAGCATCTGCTGGACCGCAGGCCCGCACAATTGTCTGGCGGTCAACGCCAGCGGGTCGCCATCGGCCGCGCCATCGTGCGTCATCCCAAGGTTTTCCTGTTCGACGAACCGCTCTCGAACCTCGATGCCTCGCTGCGCGTCGAGATGCGGATGGAGATCGCCCGCCTGCACAACGAGCTGGGGGCAACGATGATCTATGTCACGCACGACCAAGTCGAAGCGATGACGCTGGCGGACAGGATCGTCGTGATGAACCAGGGGTCCGTGCAGCAGGTCGGCACGCCACTCGATCTCTACCGGAAACCCGCAAACATGTTCGTTGCCGGGTTTATCGGCTCTCCACGGATGAACTTCATTCAGGCTGAAATCACGGTCGGCGCCACCGGACAGGTCTTCCTATCCTCGCAGGATCTGCTGCCCACGCCCATCAAGGCTTCTGCGGGCGAATTGGCGCGCAAGGTCGTGCTCGGAATCCGGCCGCAACAGCTGCATACGAACCCGACCGGAGCGCCGGTCCTGTCCACCACGGTCGACCTGATCGAACGACTTGGCGACAGGACCATCGTCAATCTTCGCCTGCAAAGCGGCCAAAAGCTCCTCGCAGAGCTGGACGGCGGGGCCAGCATCGCGCTTGGCCAACGTCTGGACGTGCACTTCGATCCCGAGCAGACAAACCTGTTCGACATCGAGGGCACAAGGATCTGGCCACGGTGACGCCCCCGGATCGCACTGGCCTGAGGATCGGGGAGAGATCCGCCCCCGATCCGGCTCTCGGTCTCAGTTCCAGAACGTTTCCCTGACAGTGGCCTTGCGCGGCCCATCCGGTGCCTGCACGGTCAGCTCGGTCCCGTCGTCCCAATGGGTCATGCGGACCATGCCGATCGCCACGTTCGTGTCGAAGTCCGGCGACCAGGCGGCGGACGACACCCGGCCAACAGCCTTCGGTCCGGCCATCAACGGCCACCAGCGGTCGCAGCCGGGCACCGGCCCACCGTCGATGGCAATGGCACGGATCTGCTTGACCGGACCTTCCTTGGCGACCCGCAGCAGCGCGTCCCGCCCGATGCAGCCGATCGCCGTCTGCGTATTGCAGAACTTGCCCAGGCCGCATTCGTGCGGTGTGTTGTCGTCGGTCATGTCGTTGCCATAGGACAGCAGGCCGCCTTCGATCCGCTCGATCAGGTTGGGGCATCCGGCGTGCACGTCCATGGATTTGCCGGCTTCCATCAGGGCGTTCCAGAGCGGCATGCCCAGATGTTCACCCTCGACGTAGATCTCGAACCCGCCCTGCTTGGAGTAGCCGGACCGCGCCACAACCATGTCATGCCCCTGGAAGTCCAGATGCGCGAAGCGGAAGAAGCGGATGTCTCGCACCGCGTCGCCAAACACCGCCGCCATCAGGTCGTCGGCCCGAGGGCCCTGCACGGCGAGAGGCGACACGTCGGGTTCGTCCACCAGCACATCGAGGCGATAGCCGTAGGCCAGCCCCTTGATCCAGTAGAGCAGGTCGCTGTCCGCGATGGAAATCCACCAGCGGTCCTCGGCCAGCTTGACCGCGACGGGATCGTTGAGCATGCCGCCGGTCTCGTCGACGATGGGGACGTAGTAGCACTGACCGGGCAGCATCCCGCGCAAATCGCGCGGCGTCAGAAGTTGCGCAAGGCGTCCGGCGTCGGGGCCGCGCAGCTCGACCTGCCGCTCGCAAGCCACGTCCCAGACCTGCACCGCCTGCTTCAGATGGTGGTAATCTTCCTGAACCGAACGGAACACCGTCGGCAGGAGCATGTGGTTGTAGACCGTGTAGGCCTTGACGCCGGCGGCCTCGTTGCCTTCGGAGAAGGCGGTGCGGCGCAGCCGGCGCGACGGGGAGATCAGTGCCATTCCAGTGTACTCCGGAGTCTTGGCAAGCTTGCGAAGAATAGGCTTCGCAATCGCGCCAGTGGGTGTTGTGAGGATGGTTTCGAAGGGGGCGGTCGTTGCCTTGGCCAGATCAGCTGTTGGGCCGAACGCGGGCGGCGGTCTTGTTGGCGAAGGCCTCCAGCCGCTCGCGCGCCGCCGGTTGCGTGTTGACGATGCCGCCGACGAAAGCCTCGGCATAGGCAGCGTCCATGCCCGACATGTTGTTCATGTGGCTCACGGCGGAACAGATCGCGAAGTTCGTCAGCGGCAGGTTCTGCGCGACCTTCTCCGCCAGTTCCATCGCCTTGGCAAAGCTGCCCCCCGGTTCGGTGATGTACTGCGCCAGACCCAGATCGACGGCTTCCTGTCCCTGATAGACGCGGCCCGTCAGGATCATGTCGATCATGCGGTACTTGCCAATCATGTCCGAAACCCGGATCGTCGCGCCGCCGCCGGTGAAGATCCCGCGCTGGCCCTCGGGCAGGGCGAAATAGGTGCCGGGGTCGATCACCCGGACATGCGCGGCGCTGGCCAGTTCCAGACCACCGCCGACCACCGCGCCCTTGAGCGCGGCGATGATCGGCACACCGCCATACTCCATCTTGTTGAAGGCCTCGTGCCAACGCAGGCACACATGCATGAAGTCATCGGGGCTGCGGTCGGCTTTCCAATGTTCGACCAGATCGAGACCGGCGCAGAAGTGATCGCCCGCCCCTTCGAGCAGCACAGCCTTGACGCCCGCCATCCGCGCACCGCTGAAGAAGCGGATCAACTCCTCGATGGTGAGAACATCCAGCGCGTTGCGTTTGTCGGGGCGGTTCAGTGTCACGACAAACAGGCCGTTTTCCCGCTCGGACAGGACGAGGCGTTCGTAGGTATCGGGGTTGGTGACGTCATTCATGGCTCGGGTCCTTTCGCGGGATCATTCGGGGAAGGCAGCGTCCAGCAGGCTGTTCGCACCGTGCAGGATACGGGTCTGCTCGGTCAGGCACTCTGGCAGGATGTGCTGGGCGTAGAAGAGCGCGGTGGCGATCTTTTGTGTCAGGAAGGGGCTGTCTTGCCCGGCGTCCAGCGCTGCTTGTGCCGCCAGAGCGCCTTGCGCCAGCTTCCAGCCCGCCGCAAGCGTGCCCGCCAGCATCAGGAACGGGACAGAGCCCGCAAACGCCGCGTCGATATTCGTCTTGCTGGTCTCCAGCAGCCAGTCGAGCGCCGCCTCGAAGCCGCCACGGGCCCCGGCGAGGCTCTGGCCGATGGCCCGCGCGGTGGCATCGCCGCCCGCCAGTGTCGCCTCGGTTTCCGCAATCCGGGCGGCAAAGCCGCGGGCGGCTGCCCCGCCGTCGCGCATCACCTTGCGCCCCAGAAGGTCGTTCGCCTGAATGGCGGTCGTGCCCTCGTAGATTGGCAGGATGCGGGCGTCGCGATAATGCTGCGCCGCGCCGGTTTCCTCGATGAAGCCCATGCCGCCATGGACCTGCACCCCCAGAGAGGCGACCTCGACCGCGCGTTCGGTACAAAAGCCTTTGACCAGCGGCACCATGAATTCGGCCAGTGCGCCAGCTCCGGCATCATCCTGATGATGCGCGATATCGAGCAACCCCGCCGTCGCCGCCGCCATCGCCCGCCCGCCCTCGGTCAGGCTGCGCATCCGCATCAGCATCCGGCGCACATCCGGGTGCTGAATGATCGGCACCGCGTCCTTGACGCTGCCATTCACCGGACGGCTTTGCACACGGTCCTTCGCATAAGCCAGCGCCCGCTGGTAAGCGCGGTCCGCCGTCGCGATCCCCTGTACCCCCACCGCGAACCGCGCAGCGTTCATCATGACGAACATGTATTCCAGCCCGGAATTTTCCTGACCGATCAGGAAGCCGGTGGCGTCGTCGTAGTTCAGCACCGCCGTCGGGCTGGCGCGGACGCCCAGCTTGTGCTCGATGCTGACGCACTGGACCGCGTTCGCAGCCCCAAGGGTGCCATCCGGGTTCACCAGTTTTTGCGGCACGATGAACAGGCTCAGCCCCTTCGGCCCGGACGGCGCATCCGGCGTGCGGGCCAGCACGAGGTGAACGATGTTCTCGGTCAGATCGTGAGCGCCAAAGGTGATGAAGATCTTCGTGCCGGTGAGGCCATAGCTGCCATCGCCGCGCCGCACCGCCTTGGTCACCACCCTGCCCAGATCGCTGCCCGCCTGCGGTTCGGTCAGGTTCATCGTGCCGGACCAGCGCCCGGCGATCAGCGGTTCCAGATAGATCGCTTTCTGCTCGTCCGAGCCAGTCAGCAGCAGCGCCTCGATCGCCCCGTCGGTCAGGAGCGGGCAGAGGCCAAAGCTCATGTCGGCAGCATTCAGCATCTCGACCGCCGCCGCGCCGACGACACGCGGCAATCCCGTGCCGCCATGGTCCACCGGGTGCGTCAGCGCCTGCCAGCCCATCTCGACGAACCGGGCATAGGCTTGGGCATGGCCCTCGGGCAGGGTGACGCGGCCCTTGTCGAACGTCGCACCCTGCCTGTCTCCGACACGGGACAAGGGCGCGATCTGCTCGGCGCAGAACCTTGCAAAGCCGTCCAGAGCGGCAGCCATGTCAGCCAGGTCGGTTCCGTCATGCACCTCCAGCGCGGACACTCTGTCCCAGTGCGACAGATGTTCGATACAGAACATCAGATCCTGAACGGGTGGCTGATAGGACATATACGACTTCCAGTCGGCAGTTATGGTTTCCCGTCATGTATCCGCTCGATTGCTTGCCAATAATCTCATCATTTGCCAAACTCCTATCCGATTGCGCCAAACGAGCCTGCGATGAACAACCATGATCCGATCTCCCTGACGACCGTTTCGGCGGGGTTCGTGCAGGACTGGCTCGATGCCCTGTCGTCGCGGTGCACGCCGGACACGATGGCGTCCCTGCTGGAGCGTGCGGGCCTGCAAACCGGCCCGATGGCCGCCACCCGGCGCGTGACACTCGAGGAGATCGCAAGGCTTTACCAGCTTGCCGCCCCGGAGACGGGCGATGAGATGATGGGCCTCTGGAGCCGCCCGATCCGTCCCCGCGCCCTGCAGCATCTCGTTACCGTACAGCGAGAAGCGAGCAGTCTCGTTTCAGCACTCTATCGGTTCTCGACATTCTGGAACCTGCTCCTGGACGATTTTCGGCTGGAACTGCGCAACGGTCATCAGGACGTCGCGCTCACATTGATCCCATGCTCTCCTGACATCCAACCACAGCGATTTGGGCACATGCTGATCCTCAAACTGGCGCACGGGCTCCTGTCCTGGCTCGGTGGCGAAGAGACCGCGGTAAAGGCGGTGCACTTTGCCTTCGCGCGCCCGGAGTTTGCCGCGGATTACGCCGTTGTCTTTCCCTGCCCCGTCGAATTCGACGCGCGTCACACCAGCATCCTGTTCGATCCCCGTCTGTTCAACCGTCCGATCACCCGCAGTTCCGACGAAGCGTCCATCTTCCTCGAACGCGCCCCGATCGACTGGATCTTCACCAGCTCGCGGGCCCATACCAACAGCCTGCGCGTCCGCGCCTTTCTGTACGGTGCGACCTGGCAGAGCTGCCAGCTGCCCGACGCGGCCCGCGCCCTGAAGATGACACCCCGCACGCTGAACCGCCGCCTTCGGGAGGAAGGGACATCCTTTCAGGACATCAAGGATGCCCTGCGCCGAGACATCGCCATCCGTGCGTTGCAGCACGGCACGGACAGCATCGAACAGATCGCCTTCGATACCGGCTTTTCCGCTCCGGCGAACTTCCACCGCGCCTTCCGAAAATGGACCAGCCGGACGCCCGGATCTTACAGACTGTGATGTCGGGAACACGACACGGTCGTGTCGCATGCTGCAACACAGACCCCTACAGGTGAGAAGCCATTGCGCCATTGCATGGGCTGTCGTTTCTCCGCCCTGCGAAAGGCTACCTTTCACGCGTGAAAGGAGTGTCGAGGCTTGGCCATATTCAGCATTAAAGCGATAGTGAGGAGTGAATTTCCTCATCTTGTTCTCAATGGATGCTCATGGATATCGTCGACGAACTCAGGGCCTTCGTGGCCACCGCCAGAACCGGCTCGTTTACAGCGGGAGCGCAGCAGCTCGGCGTGTCAAACAGGCTGGTCTCGAAATACGTCGCAGAACTGGAAGCGCGACTGGGCACACGCCTGTTCCAGCGGACGACGAGGAAGGTCGGCCTGACACCGGCTGGCGAGGACCTTCTCGCCCGGGCGCCGGCGGTTCTCGACGAACTCGACGATCTTCTGAGCAACCTGTCGGAGGGGTCCCGCAGCCTCGGCGGAATCATCCGGGTCTCTGCCCCGGTGACGTTCGGCGAGATCTACGTTGCCGGTATGCTCGCCCGGTTCGGACGTGCGCACCCGGACCTGACCTTCGATCTGAGACTGGATGACCGTTTCATCGACCTGGCGGGCGACGGCATCGATCTGGCGTTCCGTCTGGGTACATCGGACACGCGGTCCATGAAGACCCGCAAACTCGGCTCTTTCCGGAACTGCCTCGTGGCGCATCCCGACTACCTGGCGGCGCATGGCGTGCCGCAGTCTCCCGCCGATCTTCCGCAACACGCCTGTATCGTCGACATGAACAGACGCCAGCCGACCCGCTGGACGTTCACAAAGGACGGGACGGAGTTCGTGGCCCAGGTGCGTGGCCGGTTTCATGTCAACTCTGCGCGGGCCGCCAATGAATTCGCCGCCAGCGGTATGGGGATCGCATACACGCCGAGGTTCGCCATCGCCGATCTGCTCGAAACCGGCCAACTCGTTGCATTGCTGCCGGATTTCGAAATGGATGGCGGTCCTGTCAGCGCGGTCTATCTCGAAGGCCGCGCCTTGCCCCGAAAAATTCGGGCGCTGATAGACTTCGCGGTCGAAGACATGCAGGCCGTGGTGCACTGACCCAGACGGGCTTGGGAACCTGGCGCACCTCAAGGCATCCATCTGTGACCAATCGGCATGGGCCGCCACCCCGGAGTCCGGCCCATTGGTTCGAAACCGCGGCCGCTGCGGTGTAGCCCCCCTTCGCGTAGCACCGCCGCTGTCTGCAATAATCCGGACAATTGAAATGAGTTTTCACCGCAGCGGCCAAGGAATGCCGAAATTTTGGTGATCTGTTCCTGTCAAGACTGGTGCAGGAGACAAGACCCAGAACGCCATGGCAACCTACGTCCTTACCACTGCTAATTGGAACTCTTTCGCATTCTGGTCGGGGATCAGCAGCAGTGGCACGCATACGCTGGACTTCTCCTCGCTGCCGTCCACCTGGCGGGTGACGATCGACGCCGAGGTTGGCAAGATCGGCATCTGGAACGGCTCGAGCTGGTTCAACGTGGGCGAGTTGGGGGACTTCGGCGTCAACCTGACGCTGCCTTTCGGTGCCAGCATCTCGCAATTCCACAACACCATCGGCAACGCGGGCAACGACTACATCGAAGGGACGCTTTCAAACGACAGTTTCATCGGCAACGCGGGCAACGACACGCTGTCCGGCGACGCCGGGCTCGATACGATCAGTGGTGGTCTGGGAAACGATACGCTCGTCGGCGGCCAGGCTGCGGACAGTCTCATCGGGGGTGACGGGAACGATCAGCTCTGGGGCGACAACATGTGGTTTAGCCCGTCGGACATCGCGTCGGGCATCGGCATCCTGCCGACCACGCTGACGGTCACCAACGCGGCGGACGGGCCGATCGACCTGTACAAGGTCAACCTGTTCGGCAACCTTGTCTATGACCGCACACTCGCGGCGGGCCAAACCGTCAATATCGGCACGTTCACGGAAACGAACTGGGTCATCACGGATCCGTCCTTCTATTACCAGCAGGTCATTTACGGCGGGTTGGGGCAGACGATCACCTTCGGCGGAACAAGCCTTGGGGATACGCTTGACGGTGGTGTCGGCGACGACACGATCTATGGCGAGTATGGCAACGACAATATTCTCGGAGGGACCGGAAACGATGTCCTCTACGGCGGATATGGCAGTGACACCATCGCGGGGGGCACCGGAAATGACCAGATGTTCGGCAACGACGATGCCGACCGTTTTGTCATTGCCGACGGGTTCGGCATCGACACGATCACGGGGGGCGAAGGCCTTGTGCTCGGCATCGACGACGACCGGATCGACTTCTCCGGTCTGACGTCGGCGGTTTCCGTCACCTATTCCGGCACCGAAGCGGCGCTGGCGGTGAATGGCGGCAACTCGCTGATCTTCACGCAGGTCGAGGGTCTGATCCTGACGGCCTACGACGATTTCGTCGACGCCAATGCCGGGACCTTCCAGCTTGCCGACCTCTACATCGACGCCGGCGCGGGCAACGACAGCATCGCGGGCAGCATGGCCGATGCCTTCAGCGACACCATCCTCGGCGGGGACGGCAACGACACCATTCGCGGCTGGTCAGGCGACGACAGCCTGCTCGGCGGGACCGGCAACGACCTGCTGGAAGGCGACGCGGGCGCCGATTATGTCGACGGCGGGACCGGAGACGACACCCTGACGAGCTGGAACGGTGCCGCGACACTGGTCGGCGGCGATGGTTCGGACCAGTTCTATGTCTTCGACGGGACGACAACCCTCGGCGGCGGGGCATCCTTCGACAGCGTGACCGTGACCGGCGGCGAGGGCGGCACGGACAACGATCTGCTGTCGCTGGAATTCTTCGGCGCCGGGGCCAGCGTCACCTTTGGCGGCGACGAGGCCGGCACGGTGACGACGGGACCCGAGGCCCTGACGTTCACAGGGATCGAAGCGCTGAACCTGACCGATCACGCGGATACCCTCGACGCATCGGCGGACAACAGCGGGATCTACGCCGACGGCAAGGCTGGTGATGACACGCTCCGGGGCGGCACCGGCAATGACAGCCTTCTCGGGGGTGCCGATGCCGACACTTTCATCGTAACAACCGGATTCGGCGCCGATACCATCGTTGGCGGCGAAGACGGAACGGATCGCGACCGGATCGACTTTTCCGGGCTGAGCGTCGGGATCACGGCGCTCTACTCGGGCGACGAGGCGGGTACGGTTTCGGACGGGACACATACGCTCGGCTTCTCCGAATTGGAGGAGATGACCCTTACGGCACAGGGCGATTACGTCGATGCAACGGTTAGCGGAGCCGCCAAGAGCATCGACATGGGCGCGGGCAACGATACCTTCTTCGGCGGTACGGGCGGCGACACCATCGCGGGCGGCGATGGCAACGATTACATCGACGGCGGCGCCGGCGACGATTTCCTGACCACGGGCCTCGGGCAGGACACGCTGGTCGGTGGCACCGGTAACGACACGCTGATGAACTCGGCGGGTGATGACCTGCTGATCGGCGGCGACGGCGACGACTCCATCGTTGCCACGCAGGGGTACGACACGCTCGACGGCGGCGCAGGGAACGATACGCTCGACGGTGGCTCGGAAGACGACCTGCTGATCGGCGGCACCGGCAATGACTCGATGCTGGGCGGCGACGATGCCGATACCTTCCTCATCGAGGACGACTTCGGAGCGGATACGATCATCGGCGGCGAGGGCGTCACCTCGACCTCCGACAACGATCTGGTCGATTTCAGCGCCGTGACCGGCGGCGTTACCGTGACCTATTCCGGAACGGAGGCGGGCAGCGCCACGGACGGCACGGACACGCTCGGCTTCACCGAGATCGAGCGGCTGGTGCTCACCGATCAGGCGGATTCAGTGGATGGCACAGCCGATGGCGCCGGCCTGGAGATCGACGCCCTGGGCGGAAACGATACGATTGTCGGTGGCTCGGCCGGCGACAGCATCGACGGCGGATCGGGCAATGACTCCTTCGAGGGGCGCGGTGGCAACGACACCATCATCGGCGGCGACGGCGATGACTTCATCGACGACGAGGTCGGCTTTCTGGACGGGTCCGGCAACGACTTCTTCGATGGCGGGGCCGGAAACGACACCATCTACGGCGGCAATGACAACGACACCCTGATCGGTGGCAGCGGCAACGACCTGATTGCCGGCGAGGAGGGCGACGACAACCTGTCCGGCGGTCTCGGCGATGACACGCTGTGGGGGGACGAAGGCAACGACACGATCACCGGCGATGCCGGGAACGATCGGATCATCGGCTGGATCGGCGCAGATAGCCTGTCCGGCGGCGACGCTGCCGACGTGTTCGTCATTCAAAGCGGGTTCGGCAATGATACGATTGTCGGCGGCGAAACCTCCATAACCGGGATCGACAGCGACACCATCGACCTGACCGCCAATGGCGTTGCGGTGACCGTCGATTATGACGGCAGCGAGTTCGGCACCGTGACCGATGGCGCGGACACGATCTCCTTCAGCGAGATCGAACGCTTCCTGCTGACCGATTACAACGACTTCCTGACCGCGGGCGCGGATGGGGCCGGCGTCTATGCGGAGGGCGGTCTTGGCAACGACACGCTTTGGGGCGGCACCGGGGCGGATACCTTCATCGGCGGCGATGGTGCGGACAACATCTATGGCGACGCAGGCAACGATTCCATCAGCGGCGGCATCGGCAACGACGATCTCGGCGGGGACGCGGGCAATGACACCGTGTCCGGCGGCGATGGCAACGACTGGGTCGAGGGAGCCAACGGCGACGACGTTTTGTACGGCGACGCCGGGCAGGACACGCTGCGCGGCGGGAGCGGGCAAGATACGCTGACCGGCGGCACCGGCAATGACCTCCTGACCGGGGGGACGGGCAACGACACCTTTGTCTACACGCCCGGCGACGGCGCCGACACGATCACCGATTTCAACACCGGCAACACCGGCACATTGTCCGACGGGGACAGCACCAACAACGATTTCATCGACCTGAGTGCCTATTACGACGACATCTGGGAGTTGCAGGCGGACCAGGCCGACGACGGGATCCTGAACCAGTCGAACACCACGACCCAGACCGGCAAAACCGTCGATTATTCCGACAACACGCAGTTTGCGCCGGGCGACAGCCTCACTTTCACGGGGGCCACTGCGGATGCGAATTTCTATACGGTCGAGAACACCGGCGTGGTCTGTTTCACCAAGGGCACGCTGATCCGGACACCGCGCGGCGAGGTCCCGATCGAGCGGTTGCGTGTGGGCGACCTCGTGGTGACACGAGACAACGGCCCGCAGCCGCTGATCTGGACCGGACGACGCCATGTCGGACGCGGCAAACTGATCCGCATGCCCAAACTGCTCCCTGTGCGCATCGCGCCGGGACTGGTGGGGGCGTCGAGACCACTGCTGGTCTCGCCGCAGCATGGCATGGTGCTACGGGTAGACGGGGAGGAACGGCTGGTGCGGGCGACACATCTTGCGCGGATGGCTGGCGGCCAGGCGCGGGTTGCGCGGGGTTGCCGCGGCGTGACCTACATGCACCTGATGTTCGAGACGCACCAGATCGTCTTTGCCAACGGTGCGGCATCCGAAAGTTTCTATCCCGGCCCGCAGGCAATGGCCGCGTTGGATACCGCGTCACGGGGCGCGGTCCTCGACCTGTTTCCGGACTTGCGGGAACACGGCGCAGCGCAGTCATTCGGTGCAACCGCGCGGGACGTCGTACCAGCTTCGGACCTGGCGGAGAGACTTTGCGCCCTCAAGACGGCGTTATGAGACCATTGGACACGCCCGAGCCGCAGCCGGCCCGAGGATGCGCCACGTTGCGAGCCTGCGAAGAAGCTCCTTGTCGCGCATGACATCCGGCTGACCCGCGATGTCGCCGAACGAGGGATTGGTCTTGAACGGGGATGGATTGCGGCGCGTGACTGTGCTGAGGTCGTCCCGACGCGACGGTCCGCCCCCGCAGGCCGGGGTTTCCACGGCGTGCCCAATACCCTGTCAAAACGGAGCCGCCATGGCCTTCCAATCCATCTGGGCTGCAACGGCCCCCGCCGCGCCGACCTTTGCACAGCTGCGCGAGAACCTTCGCTGCGATGTGCTCGTGATCGGTGGCGGCTTTCAGGGTCTGTCAGCTGCCCTGCATCTCGCGGAGGCCGGCACGGATGTGGTTCTGCTCGAAGCCCAGGCGCCGGGTTTTGGCGCATCCGGCCGCAATGGCGGGCAGGTCATCCCGGGGTTGAAAGACGATCCCGACACGCTCGACCGGCTCTGGGGGCCAGAGGCCACTGCCTTTGCTGGGAGCACCGCGGATACACTCTTTGCGCTGGTGGCGCGGCTCGGGATCGACTGTGACGCGGTGCGGAGCGGCTGGATTCAGGCAGGCAATCGCCATGTGCACCTGCCCACCCTTCAGGCCCGCATGCTCCAGTGGCAGACGCGCGGCGTTGACGCCGAATGGCTGGACGCCGCCGCAATGGAACGGGTGACGGGCGCGCGCGGCTTTCTCGGCGGTTGGCGCGATCCCCGTGCCGGACGTGTCCACCCGTTGAAACTGGCGCACGGGCTGGCGCGGGCCGCGGCGGCCGCGGGCGTGCGCATTTTCTGCCAGAGCCCCGTGACCGCGCTCCATCCAAACGGCACGAGCTGGCAGGCGCAGTTGGAACCGGGCACGCAGGTCACGGCAGAGCGGGTGATCCTGGCCAGCAATGTCTACACACCTGCTACCCTCGATCCGAGGCTCTCACGCGCCACGGTTCCTGCCAACAGCTTCCAGATTGCCACCGCGCCGCTGAGCGACGCGCAGCGGGGACGCATCCTGCCGGGGGGCGAGGTGGTCTCCGAAGTGCGCCGGGTTGGCACGTATTTTCGCATCGGTCCCGAAAATCGGCTGATGCTGGGCGGGCGCGGCAGTTTTGCCGATCCGCAGGGTCCCGAGGCCTTCGCCCGGATCGAATCCGAGCTGGCATCGCTGTTCGGACCGGGGTTCCGGATCGTACACCGCTGGTTCGGGCGGGTTGGCATGACGCCTGACCATCGCGTCCGGCTCTGTGCGCCCGCGCCCGGCGTGCTGGCCGCCACCGGCTTCAACGGACGCGGCGTCGCGCTGTCGGTATCCCTCGGCAAGGCCATTGCGGCTTATCTGGCGGAGGGCACCCCGCTTCCCATTCCGCCGGTCGCGACCATCCCCACCCTGCCCTTGCATGCCCTGCACCGAGTCTACGGCACCCTTGCCGTACAGTATTACAGGCTGCGTGACGCGCTCGATCGGTATCGATCCGGGTCAGGTCCGGGGCAGCGGACACCGGCACATCGCAACGCGGGAATTCGCCGTGGCCCTCACCACGCGCACCAAAAAATTTGGTGCGACTCTGCAATCTATGGCAGAGTGCCCCTGTTTTCGGCGGACACACATAACGACCAGAATTCCAAAAAAGCAAAAGTTTCACAGGGAGGAGAGACCATGAACCTGAGACCGGACCCGACGTTCCACGCAACCCCGAAGCTGGCGATGGAGGCACCGGCCGAAACGCTGGCCTTCACGCTGATGCTGTCGCCGGATGGCAGCCAGCCCGACGGCGTCGCGGTGGTCGATGTGGACCCAAAGTCGAAGACCTACGGCGAGATCGTCCATCAGGTCATCATGCCCAACACGGGCGACGAGTTTCACCACTTCGGCTGGAACGCCTGTTCGTCGTCGCTCTCGCCACTGTCGGGCCATGCCTTCCTTGAACGCCGTTACCTGATCATTCCCGGCATCCGATCCTCGCGCATCTACATCATCGACGTGAAGGAGCCGCTCAAGGCCAGGATCCACAAGATCATCGAGCCCGAAGAGGTGTTTGCGAAAACCGGCTATTCGCGCCCCCACACCATCCACTGCGGCCCGGAGGGCATTTATGTCTCGACACTCGGCGGCGGTGGCGCGGATGGCACCGACGGACCTCCGGGTATCTTCATCATGGATTGCGAGACATTCGAGGTGCTTGGCCGCTACGAAATGGACCGGGGCGCGCAGGACAAACATTACGACTTCTGGTGGAACCTGCCGCGTGACTACATGGTCAGCAGCGAATGGGGCCTGCCGCCGCAATTCGAGAACGGCATCGTGGCCGAGGACCTTCTGTCCAACAAATACGGCCACAAGATCCACTTCTGGAAGCTGCGCGAGCGCAAGAACGTCCAGACCATCGACCTTGGGGCGAACCACCAGATGGCACTGGAAATCCGCCCCGCGCATGATCCCTCTAGGGATTACGGCTTCTGCGGCGTGGTGGTCGACACAACCAACCTGCAAGGCGCGATCTTCACCTGGTGGCAGAAGGACGACGGCACCTTCGAGGCGAAGAAGACGCTGACCATAGACCCGCGCCCCGAAGACCCGGCGAACCTGCCGCCGCTGCTCCAAGGCTTCGGCGCGGTGCCGCCGCTGGTGACGGACATCGACCTGAGCCTCGACGACAAATACCTTTACGTCGCCTGCTGGGGGCTGGGCGAGATGCACCAATACGACGTCACCGACCCGATGAATCCGAAGCTGGCCGGCAAGGTCGAGATCGGCGGCATCGCACGCGGCACGCCGCACCCGAACGGCCAGCCCTTCGCGTACGGCCCGCAGATGGTAGAGATCAGCCGTGACGGCAAGCGCGTCTACTGGACCAACTCGCTCTACTCGACATGGGACGACCAGTTTTATCCCGACGATGAAGGCGGGCAGATGGTCATGGCGCATGTGGGCGAAAACGGCGGGCTGACGCTGGCCGAGGACTTCTACCTGTCCTTCCCGAAGGGCTATCGCAGCCACCAGATCCGGCTCGAAGGCGGGGACTGCTCGACCGACAGTTTCTGCTACCCCTCCGCCTGATGGAGCCCGCAACGACCGCAACGGCCCTCTGGGGGGCCGTTGTGCTGTCGGGTCTCTACCACGGCGTGAACCCCGGCATGGGCTGGCCGCTGGCCGTCTCCGCCGCCCTGATGGACCGGAAAAGCCGCAGTCTCTGGCGAGCGCTGGGGGCGCTGGCCGCCGGGCATCTTCTGGCGATGGCGGCGATCCTGTTTCCCTTCGGCGCGCTGCTGTTCCTCGCGGATTGGCAAACCCACATTCAGATCGTCGCCGCCTGTCTGGTGATCGCCGTCGGCGTCTATCTGCTGTTCAACCGCCGTCACCCGCGGTTCCTCGCCCGGGTGCCACCCTCCCGGCTCGCGCTGTGGTCCTTCCTTGCGGCCATGGCGCATGGGGCCGGGCTGATGCTCGTGCCGATTTACCTCGGGATCTGCCGCACCGTCGAGACGGACACCGGCCATGCCGCCGCGGCCGACCTGATGTCGAGCAATGCGGGGATCGCCGCCCTCGTCGCACTCGTCCACACCGCAGCCATGACGTTCGCGGGCAGCGCCTTCGCCGTCGCCGTCTATCGGTGGCTCGGGCTGAAGGCCCTCTCCCGAAGCTGGTTCAACCTCGATGTGGTCTGGGCGCTGAGCCTTGTCGTCGTGGGCAGCGTGTCGCTCTTGACACTCCACGGATAAACCATGCGTACGCTCGAGCAATTTGCGGGCAGAAACGGCAAGTCCCCTCGCGATCCAACCGATACGACGCCTAGACCCCTCGCCGCTGTTTGGCGCGGAAGGCTTCCTGACCCTCGCGTGCCTGGCGGATGCTGTCTCGTTCGTTGATCTCGGGCACACCGACATACCAATCGGCCCCGCCATCCGTCCATTTGTAGGCATCCGAATTGATGACCAGAACGGTGGTGCGGTCGGTCGTCCGCGCCCATTGCATTGCGTCACCCAGATCGGCGAGGCTTTCGCAGAACCGTGCCTCGGCCCCCATCGCGCGGGCATGGGCGGCGAAGTCGACATGCAGCGGGTCGTCCTTGTTTTGCACCCGCGCATCCTTGAGCAGGCAATTGAAGCCCGGCACACCCATCCCGGTCTGTAGCCGGTTGATGACACCGAAGCCGCCGTTGTCGCAGACTACGACGATCATCTTGTGCCCCGTTAGGACGGTGGAATAGATGTCCGAGTTCATCATCATGTAGGACCCGTCACCCACCATGACGATCGGCACGCCCTTCTGTGTACCATCGGGCTGGACCTTGGCCATGGCATGTCCCCAGCCCCCGGCGATCTCGTACCCCATGCAGGAAAAGCCGAATTCCAGGTCATAGGTGTTGGGCGCCTTGACGCGCCAGTTCTTGGCCGTCTCCCCGGGCAGGCCGCCCGCTGCCGTCACCATAGTGTCGTCCACCGTGGCATGATCGTTCACCACCTTGATGACCTGCGCGTAGCTCGGCACCTCGGCATTGTCCGCCGCCTGCCAAGCATCCAGCCCCTTGTTCCATTCGGCATAGAGCGCCTGCGCCCGTGTCATCTGAGCCGGCTCGCACGTCCAGTCGCCAAGAGCGGCGTCGAGTTCCGTCAGGCATTCTAGCGCGTCACCCACCACGGGCTGAGCGAAGTGCTTGGAGGCATCGAAGCGGGCGGCGTTGATGTTGATGAACTTCGCGTCGCTGGCAAAGGTCGTCCACGATCCGGTGGTAAAATCCTGCATACGCGTGCCGACGGCGATGATGACATCCGCTTCCTCGGCCATGACCTTCGAGGCGTCCGTACCCTCGATCCCCATGGCCCCGGTATAGGCCGGATGGTCATGCACCACGGCCCCTTTGCCGGCGATGGTTTCGGTGAAGGGAATGCCGCGCTTGACGGCGAAATCCGCCAAGGCCTCACCGGCCCCTGAATACCGCACCCCGCCGCCCGACAGGATGAAAGGCCTTTTGGCCGTTTTCAGCAACGCCGCCGCAGCGTCAATCTCGGACCGCGCCGGGCGCGGGCGGGGGATTTTCCAGACCTTTTCGGCAAAGAACGCCTCCGGGTAGTCATACGCCACCTCCTGTATGTCCTGCGGCAGACCTATGAAGGCCGGGCCGCAATCCGCCGGGTCCAGCATCACCCGCAGCGCATTGGGAAGCGAGGACAGGATCTGCGCCGGATGCACGATCCGGTCCCAATAGCGCGACACGGCCTTGAAACCGTCATTCACCGTGATCGACGGATCGCCGTAGTGCTCCACCTGCTGCAGGACCGGATCAGGCAGGCGGTTCACATAGGTATCGCCTGCCAGCAGCAGAAGCGGCAAACGGTTGGCATGAGCGGTCCCCGCCGCGGTGATCATGTTGGTAGCCCCGGGGCCGACCGAGGAGGTCGCAATCATGATTTGGCGGCGTAGCTTCGCCTTGGCAAAGCCCACCGCCGCCAGCGCCATCGACTGTTCGTTCTGACCGCGCCAGGTCGGCAGCTTGTCCTGCACTTGCTCGAGGGCTTCGCTGAGGCAGGTCACATTGCCATGGCCGAAGATACCGAAGACACCCGCGAACAACGGCACACGCGCCCCGTCGATTTCGGTCCACTGTGCACACAGGTAGCGCACCACTGCCTGCGCCATGGTCAGGCGAATTGTCCCATCGGTCATGAGCCGTCCTCCCTCAAGATTCTTCATGGATTGAACAATGTATATTGACGTATGTTGATTCACGCAACGATCATTGCATTGGCTCCATGAGAGGATGCCTCGCTGTATCCCAGACCGAACCGCGCGCGAGCCGTTCTATCGAGGCGCCGCAGCCCGATCGTGACGCCGCAAAGGAAATCAGCGTTCGACCGGCAGACCGGACGGGACGGTGTCCGGAATTCCCATGCGCCCGCCTGCCCGTGCAATCGGGTCTTCGAGTGCCGCCAGAAAGGCCAGCAAGGCATCGAGTTCCCTGTCTTCGAGTGCTGGCAGGGACCTGGCCGCTGCCTGGATTGCGGCGAAGTCCGCGCCACCGGCGTCGGGCTTCAGATCAGGCTTGGACAGATCCAACGGCGCCAGCACAGCGGCCCGGATGTCGTATTGCGCCAGCGCAGCGCCGCCGGATGCATGCATGGCCAGATAGGTCCGCAGATCGCGCACGCCGCCCGCATGGCCGTAGGGCGCTGTCAGCGTCACGTTCCGCAACGAAGGCGTGCGGAAGGCAAACGCGTCTTCGACCCGCCCGGTGACCCGCTGCCGCCCGATGTCGCGCTGGTGGCTTTCGAACCGTTCCGCCTTGCCCGGACCGATCTGCGGATCGCCCATTGCGTGAAACTTCATGTCGGTCAGGAGCGGTCCCGCGTGGCAGGCCGAGCACCCTGCTTCCCCGTAGAACAGCTTCGCTCCGGCCTGTGCCTCGGGTGGCAAGTCCTCCTCACCGCGCAACGCGGCATCGAAAGGCGCGGAGTCAGAGCGGAAGTCGAAGGTCATGTACGCGGCGATGGCGTTGGAAATATCGGTAAAGGCAATGGGACGACCCGCCGCGATCTCCGGATAGACCGCTTCGAACTGGACCTGATACTCTGGCAGCGCGGCGATGCGCGCGGAAATGGCGGCCCAGGCACCGTCCTCGCCGGTCAGTCGCCCCTGCCGCACGAGGCGCGAAATCTCGTTTTCCTGGTAATGCCCGGCCATCTCGTCGGGAGACAGCACCGGAAACATGGTCTGCGCCGAGAGTAGCGAGGCGAACCCCGCGGCCATGTCGTCTTCGAGCGGCGTGCGGAACCCGGTCGGACGGGACGGGTCGACCTCGATCCGGCCATCATGGAACATCACGGTAAAGCCCTTGGCTCCGACGTTCCACAAGGCGGGCGCGTTGCGCGGGATGCGCTGTTCGGGCAGGTCCCCGGGATCGGCGCGCCGCTCCGGCCCAAGGCCGATGCCACCCTCTCCCATCCCCAAAGACAGCCCGTCGGAGGTGCCGAAGCGCGGATGGTGGCAGGTAGCACAGGAAATGTTGCGGTTGCCGGACAGTTCGGCATCCCAGAACAATTGCTGCCCGAGCCGGACCTCCTCCGGGCTGTGCTCCGGGAAATCGGCATCGGTCAGCGGCGCCGGCCAGTTTTGCGCAAGTGCGGGCAAGGCTAGAAATGACAAAAGGGCAGCGAGTTTCAGCATCAGTTGTCTTCCTTCCGTTCGATCCGGGTGACACGGTCGACCCCGACCGGCTGCCAGTCCGAAACCGCACCATCCGGCCAGGTCACCCGAACGAGGACTTGCTCCACCGAACCAAGACCGAAATGCTCCGGGCCCGCCGCGCCGGAGGCATGTCCGCCGCCCGAGGTGATCTCGCGCGTCAGGACACGGTCTTCCGGCAGGCGCAGCGCAATCTTCGCGCCGATGGCCCGGCTGTTCGCGCCGGGCTGGCGCACGTCTATACCCACCCAATGACCGGCCTCCGCGGTGGTGTTCTGCCAGACCTCCATCGGGGCGCGGCGATTGACCACGACGAGGTCCAGCAGACCGTCGCCGTTCAGATCGGCCAGCGCCGCGCCGCGTGCGCGATGGACCGAGCCGATGCCCGCAACCGCACCCTGTTCGACGAACTGCCCGTCCGGTTGCTGGATCAGCAGGTTGTTCGGATCGGCCATGGCGTTTGACGGCATCTGGTCGACATTGCCCTTGGCGATGAACAGATCGTCGAGACCGTCATTGTTCACATCCCCGAATTGCGCATGCCAGCCGGTCGAAGGGCGGCCATCGTCGCCGACATACGGCGTGGTGGCATAGGTGCCGAGGTCATAAGGCGCGGGCTCCATCCGGCCATTGCCGCGATTGAACAGCAGCGGCTGGTCACCCATGGAGGTCAGGACGACTTCGGGCAGGCCATCGCCAGTGATGTCGCGACTGGCGATGCCCATGCCCCACAGCTTCATGGTGGGCCAGCCGTCGGCCTCGGTGTATTCCTTCAGCGGGTCCAGAGACCACATCTGCTCGCGCCCGTCCCGGACATAATATTGCCGGTCGTTCGAGATGCGCAGATCGGGGGTGCCGGTGTTCTTCCAGTCCGAGAACAGCATTGAAAGCGCGCAAAAACCCGGCTCCAGCGGGATGCGCGGGCCAAAGGCGCGGCCTTCCGGGCGGATCAGGTAATTCCGGTCGCAAGCCTCGAACGGACCTTCGGGATCGGTCTGGTCGACGTAGTTGCCGAAGGCAAAGGTCGGCCAGTCCTGCCCCGGCTCGAAGGTTGCCGAAAACGCGGTGGTCCATTCGGAGCCGCCGTCGAACGTCCAATCGGACGGCGCATCCTCGAACTGACACGCACCGGTGCCTCGCAGAAGTCGGTTCGCGCCGGATCGCAGGACCACCAGGTCCAGAATGTCGTCCCCATCCACGTCAAACGGATAGGCACCTGTCGTCTCAAGAATCTCCGGAAACGGCGCGGGGGCAAAGGAGACCGGACCGTCAGACGTATTGCGCAAAAGGATCGCTGGAGCGCTGCCCCCGGCGGCGAACAGGTCGGGCTGCGCATCGCCGTCACAGTCGAACACCGCCACGCCACCGCCGACGAAATGGGTCCAGCCGCCGGAATACTGGTGTTCGATGGGCAAGGAGACGGGCGCAAACAGAACCTCGGCCCAGGCGGAACTGCCCAGACCGAGGATCGCGAGACAGAGCGCAGGGCGCAGCATCACGCCGCCAGGTGCGCCGGTTTCTTGCCGAGGATGATCATGCCGAGGATGTCGTCATCCGTCACCTCGTTGACATTAACCGTCCCGACAAGCTCTCCGTTCTTCATGACACTTGCCCGGTCGCAAAGCTTCATCACGTTGTGGATGTCATGCTCGATCAGGAAGATACCGAGCCCCTGCGCCTTCAGCTCCTCGATCAGCTCCGCCACCATCTGCGTCTCGTGCGGACCAAGCGCGGCGGTCGGTTCGTCCATGATGAGGATCTTCGCGTTGAAATAGACCGCGCGGGCGATGGCGACCGACTGACGCTGACCGCCGGACAGGGCCGAAACCGGAACGTTGAACTTCTTGAAGTTGGGGTTGAGGCGACCCATGATCTTGCGGGTTTCCGCTTCCATCCTGGCATCGTCGACCAGCCCGTTCTTCACCAGCTCGCGCCCCAGAAACAGGTTTGACGCGGCATCGAGATTGTCCGCCAGCGCCAGCGTCTGGTAGATCGTCTCGATGTTGTAGTCGCGGGCGTCGCGCGGGTTCTCGATCTCGGCTCTCTCGCCATTGATACGGATCTCGCCGGTGTCCATCTGGTAGGCGCCGGAGAGGATCTTGATCAGGGTCGACTTGCCCGCACCATTGTGGCCGAGAAGGCCAACGACCTCGCCGGGGTAAAGGTCGATGGACACGTGGTCCACCGCCTTGATGCCGCCGAAGGAAATCGAGATGTCCTTCATCTCGACAAGGGGAGTCTGTCCGGAGCGGTTCATTTGCTGATCCCCATGCGCTTGCGATAGATGATGTCGACCCAGACGGCGATGATCAGAACGAGGCCCACGACGATATTCTGGAACGGCGTGTCGACGCCGACCATGGCCATGCCGGACTGCAGCGATTGCATGATGAGTGCACCCAGAACCGCGCCGTAGATCGTGCCCACGCCGCCGGACAGGGCGGTGCCGCCGATAACCGCCGCCGCGATCACCCGCAGCTCTTCGAGCATGCCGATGTCGTTGCCGTGGCTTTGCAGGCGGGCCTGGGCGATCAGCGCCGCGAGGCCACAGAGAAAGCCCATCAGGGCAAAGATCTTGACGTTCAGCAGGCGGGTGTTGATACCGGACAGCTCCGCCGCATCAGGGTTGCCCCCGGCGGCGAAGATATAGCGGCCAAGCCGGGTCTTGCGGGCCACCACGGTCATGACCACCGCGACAAGGATCAGGATCAGAACGGAAATCGGCAGGCCATGCATGGCGCTGTAGCCCTCGGGCACCGTTTCTCCCCGCGCCTCGAACATCCGGCGGAGTTTCGACGGCGGGATCGGATAGCGGGACAACCAGGTGACGAACAGCATGATCGTCGCGACGATGACGGCCATCATGGCCGTCTCGGCCCACATCGGTTTCACCGTGAAGCCATGGCCGATCTTGTTCTTGCGCGCAGACAGGATGACCAGAACCGCCACCGCGGACGCCGCGAGACCGAGCGCGTAGCTCACCGGCGCGCCAAGGACCCCCTCGGTGCCACCGAACATCAGCAGGTTGGGATCGGTGAGCGACACCGACTGGCCGTTGGTGGTGAACCAGTTGACGTTACGCCAGACAAACAGCCCGCCAAGCGTGACGATGAAGGACGGAATGCCCTGATACCCGACGAGCCAGCCCGTCAACGCCCCCATGAGCGTGCCCGCGCCGAGACCGATCAGGATGGTCAGGATGAGGATCAGCGGGTTGCCGTACTCCAGTCCGAGCAGATCAGGGAGCCAATAGGCCTGCATCATCGCCATGATGGCCGAGCACATGGCGAGCATCGACCCGACCGACAGGTCGATGTGGCGCGACACGATCACGAAGACCATGCCGCAGGCCATGATGGCCACGGGCACCGTCTGCACCGTGATGTTGAAGACATTGCGCGGGATTACGAAGGTCCCGCCCGTCCATATGGTGAATACCAATGCAATTGCAAAGAAGGCAACCAGCATTCCGAGCAACCGGACATCCAGTTCCAGAACCTCGATCAGGCTGCGCTTCGGCGCGGTTTGGCCCGGCACCTGTGCGGTGTCAGTCATGAGCGAATCCTCCCTCGGGCGAGGCCCAGGCCGCGCGCCCGTTCTCCCTGTGAGCGATGCCCGGGAAGCTCCCCCCGCCCGGGCATCGCCGCTGTATCGACCGTGCTGCGGTTACTCGCAGACGGCTACGCCGGTGACACCGGCGCAGAGCGTATCCTTGGAAATCCAGCCGGCCTCGAGCACGACATTCAGATTGTCCTTGGTCACCGGGATCGGCGCCAGAAGCACGGAGTCCAGTTCCTTGCCGCCGGGCGAGGTGAACTTGGCCGACCCTTCGACCGCGTCCATCGCGGTGCCGCCGGCCAGAGCCACGGCGATCTCGCCCGCGGCCTTGCCCAGGGCACGGCTGTCCTTCCAGACGGAGACGGTCTGGGTGCCGAGCGCCACGCGGTTCAGCGCCGCCATGTCGCCGTCCTGACCGGAGACCGGAATGCCTTCCATGCCCTGCGCGGTCAGCGCGGCCACGACACCGCCGGCGGTGCCGTCGTTCGAGGCGACCACGGCGTCGACGCCGTTGTTGGTCTGGGTCAGGATCTGCTCCATGTTCTTCTGGGCGTTGGCGGGCTGCCAGTCATCGGTGTAGGCCTCGCCCACGATCTCGATGTCACCGGCGTCGATGGCCGCCTGCAGGACTTCCTGCTGACCGCCGCGCAGGAAGTCTGCGTTCGGGTCGACCGGCGAGCCCTTGATCATGACATAGCGGCCCTTCGGCGCGACCTTGAGCACTTCACGCGCCTGCATCCGGCCAACCTCGACGTTGTCGAAGGTCAGGTAGAAGGCGCGCGGGTCCTCGATCATGCGGTCATAGCCGACCACCGGAATGCCCGCATCCTCTGCTGCGTCCAGAGCCGGCCCGATCGAGGCGGAATCCTGCGCCAGGATGATCAGCGCGTTGCAGCCCTGGGTGATCATGCCCTCGATGTCTGCCAGCTGCTTGGTCGCCGATGTCTGCGCGTCCGCAGAGATGTACTCCGCACCTGCAGCATCCAGCGCGCCCTTGATGGCGGCTTCGTCCGTTTTCCAACGCTCTTCGCGGAAATTCGACCAGCTGACGCAAACCTTCAGGTCCTCGGCGGCAACCGAAGTCGCCAAAGTTGCAATCGCGACACTCGCGAAAAGGATCGTCTTTTTCATGTATTTCCTCCCTGGAAACGGGGCCCCTCCGGCCCCGTGGGCGATGAACGCCTGCTCTTTCATCCCCGATTCATAAACCATCGTCAATTTTTGATTTTTCGCGGTTTTCCTTGCGAAAGCACCTTGTGGGCACCCAACCGCGCCCGAAGCCGGCGTCAGACACAGTTTGCGCTAACAGACTCCGATGCCGTCGCCCTGTCAAGACCACGCTGCATCTATGGGATACCGGACAGTCTTTCGCTCTCCGGCCTGCTGCCGGATTCTTGCGTACGCAGACAGGGCCGTCTGCCGGACGGATCGAGGAGCGGGGAACAATCGCCCTTGGCTGCCCGGAGCGCCTGATCCCGGGCACATCGGACAGCCTATCGCCTAGACGACCGTGCGGTCATCCTTGCGAAGGCCGCCGGGCGCAGATTGCCTGTCGCGCCTGCTGCCCCCACCGATCCTTTCATCGACCCAGACCGAGATGGAGACACCCTTGGGCCGATCCGCGAAGCCGTCGATATTGACCACCCGAATGCGCATGTGACGGCCTTCTTCCACGAGCTTGCGCAGGCCAGGCTCGTGTTCCGCACCGATCCGGCCGATCGCACGTGGTGCGCCGCCAATCAGTCTACTCGTCCAGGTCCGCGGACGCGCCAGCATCGCGACATGGTCATCCGCCACGGAGACCTCCAGGTCGTCGCCCGGCCGCAGTCGGAACCGCGCGAGGTTCTTCGGTGTCTGCGTAAGTTTGCAGGAATATATGAATGGATGCATCTGGACTGACCTCAATAGCGGCGCTCTTGGTGGCGCTCGATTCTCCCGTCCAGACTATCGTTGCGCCCGGCCTGCGCAAATCGAGACCTGCATGCCAGCGCTGCGACGTCCGTGAACGGGGGCAATTTGCAACATGTCGACGCGGCTCCCGCCATCCGTTCCACGTCCGGGTGCTGCACAGCCTGCCGCAGCCCGCCGTTGCTCGCAATTGTCGAGACATTTCCCGCGGACGTTCAGCCGAAGGAAAGCCTGTTCGTGGCAAGGTTCCCGTTCAAGGACCCTGGAGGCTCGGCATGTATGGATTGGTCAACAACGGCGTTCGCGCCTTTATCGTCGAAAACCACGGCGAAGCGGTCTGGAAGACCATTTGCACAAATGCGGGCGTCACCGACGAGGAATTCGAGAACCTGACTGCCTATGACGATGACACGACATACGCGCTGGTCGGGGCCGTCTGCAAAACGCTTGACTTGCCGGTGGAGACGGTTCTGGAGGTGTTCGGCGAGTATTGGGTCGGCTTCTCGAAGGCCACCGCCATCGGAAGATTGATCGACCTTGGGCGGGAAACCCTGATCGAGCGCATTCGTGGCCTCGATGAAATGCACGAGCGCGTGCAACTGACGATGCCCCACCTCAAACCGCCGTCCTTCGATTTCGAGGAAATGCCGGACGGCGCGCATCGCCTGCATTACTTCTCGGTACGCGAGGGGCTGGCGCCCATGGTCGTCGGATTGCTGCAGGGCATGGCGCGGGAATGCGGTGTGGGCATCGACGTCACCCTGTCGAACAGCCGGGCGGACGGACATGACCACGACGTCTTCACCGTGCGGATCGGTCAAAAGGCTGCATCAGCCGCCTGATCCAGGGATACACGTGCAGGGACACTCACCATGGCACCGATCACGTTGTCTGCGGAAACAACGTCACAGGTCTTTCCTTTCTCCATCCTGATCGAAGGAGACGGGCGCATCGCGTTTGTCGGTCCGGCACTGGCCAAGGTGGCGGGCATCGAAACCCTGATCGGCAAGTCGATTTTCGACGCCGTGACCATCCGGAAACCGATGCGCCTGGATCGCACGCAGGCGTTGAGAGACGTTCTCGGCGCCCGCGTTGTGCTGGAAGTTCCCGACCGAAACGGCTCCGGGACATTGAAACTGTACGGGATGGCCTGCTCTGCGGAATGGCATGGACGTGGCCACGTGCTGATCGTGCTCACGCCCGGGGTCAATGCCCGGCAGTTCGTCGAGTGTCATGGACTGAAGATCTCGGATTTCGGACCGGCGGACGGCAGCGCCGATCTGTTGCCGTTGCTGGCCATGCAGGAGGACATGCTGCAGGACGGCAAACGGCAGGCGGCCAAGCTGCGCGCGGCCCGCGATGTGGCCGAACACCTCGCCAACCACGACGTTCTGACGGAACTGCCCAACCGACGTGCCCTGATGGAGCGCCTTTCCAGCCTGCTGCGACAGAGCCCGCTGGCCGTCATGCATGTGGATCTCGATAAATTCAAGGAAATCAACGACACCTTCGGCCATGCCGCCGGGGATGCCGCATTGCAACACGCGGCGCGCGCCATCCGGCTGGCAGTTGGCCCCCAGGCGCTCTGTGCCCGAATGGGGGGTGATGAGTTTGTCGTCGTGCTGGAGGGAGAGCAGACGCCGGTGCAACTGTCAGCCTGTGCCCAACGCATCATCGCCGAAGTGTCCCGTCCTTTCGTCTTTCAGGCCGAGTCCCTGATCGTGCAGGCGAGCGTTGGCCTCGCCATTCCCCGTCCCGGGGACGCGTTGTCCGCCGACGACATCCTGCACCATGCCGATCTGGCGCTATACGAGGTGAAACGCACCGGCAGAAGCACGACGGCCTTGTGCACACCCGACCTCCTGGCGGCGCATTCGGAATTCCAGCGCATATCCGCCGACATCCGCCGCGCCCTGACCGAGCGCGAATTCGTGGCCCATTTCCAACCCCAGGTCGACGCGCGCACCGGCGGCCTGCTTGGCTTCGAAGCACTGGCGCGGTGGCAGCATCCGGAGCGTGGGACACTGACGCCAGTCCATTTTCTGCACGTCACCCATCGGGCGGGCCTGATCCAGCAGGTCGATGCCGAAATCCGGCGGCACGTCCTCGACACGCTCAGACACTGGGACGCCGCGGGCTTCCGCGTCCCGAAGATCAGCCTTAATGTGACCACCAGCGACCTTCTCGACCCGGTGTTCCGTCAGGTCTTGCTCTGGGACCTGGATTCAAGGGGCCTGGACAGCAGCCGCGTGGTGCTCGAAATCGTCGAATCCGTCCTCTACGACGAGAGCCCCACGGAGATTGCCAAAGCGTGCCAGGATCTGGCCGATGCCGGCTTTGTGCTGGCACTGGACGACTTCGGCACCGGCTACGCGTCGATCCTGAGCCTCGTCAAACTGCCCATCGCCATCGTCAAGATCGACAGGGCGTTTGCCTGCGGCGTTGCACGGTCTAAGAGCCAGCATGCGCTGACGCAATCCATGGTGGGCATGGCAACCTCCCTGGGATTGACCGTTCTGGCCGAAGGTGTCGACCATGCCGACGATGTGGCCGCCCTGCTTGACATGGGGTGCGGGTCCTTCCAGGGCTACTATTTTGCGCACCCGATGGACGCCGAGACCGCTTTGGCCTGGGTGATCGAGCGGGAATACCCGCAGGAGAGCCTGAGGCGCCGACCCTAGCCGTGTGTCGAACCGGGTTTGCAAGTCCTGGCGGGTGCGGCAAAGGTTGCCCGGAGACCGCCGCCATTGACCATTGATGTCGCCAAACAAGAGCGCGCTGCAGGTTTTCGCGGACTCGGAAGGCTCGCGGCTATCGGCAACTATCGTGCACGGTCAACCAGCCCGGCATCCGGAATGTCCGGCGCGTGAAGGCATGCAGGGCGCGCAGCAGGTCCTCCACCTGCACCGGCTGGATGTCGAAATGGTCCGCCCCGGCCTCCAGCAATTCCACCCCACGCGCCCGGTTCGGCTCACTCAGCAGGGCAACAATGGGTGTCACGCGATGCGCCGTGCGCAAGTCACGGCACAGGTCGAGTGTGGTCTCCACCGGCACGCTCTCCATGACGACCAGAGCCGAAACGAGGCTGTTGCCAAACAGGTTCCGCAGTTCCTGCGGCCGGGTCACCATGATCGGCAAGTAACCCCGGCAGGCGAGGCACTGGTTGAGCACGGCCCCCGGCACCTCCGGGGTGCCGAGGATCGCTATGGTTTCACCGCCGACTCTGGGCGGGCATATCGTTGGGATCACGCGTCTTGCCTTGTTCTTGGTCTTGTTGCCTTCAGGTAGGCCTGCGTCGTCTCGTAAGCGTAGGCCGGACCAGCCAGCAGCGCCGTGCCCACCAGAACCCCGTCGAACCCTGCCGACATGGCCCGGGCCACAGCGCTTGGCGCGGTCAGGCCGGAGGCACTGACCAGCAGTCCGCGATGCTGCGCACGCGCGAGGGTGTACAGGCTTTCGCTCTGCTCCACCCCGCCGTCGTCGGTTTCCCGGCTGCGGATGTCCCTGTTGTTGATGGCGAGGATCGCCCCGGAGGGCAGCCGGAGACCCTCCAGTTCGGGGGCACAGGCCGCCTCGACGAAGGGAGTCAACCCCAGCGCCAGGGCCGCCTCCGCCAGACGCAGCACATCCGCCCGCCGCAGGAGAGCACAGGTCAGCAACACCGCCGCCGCCCCGGCATCGCGGGACTGCTCCAGATGCCTTGCGGAGGTGATGAAGTCCTTGCGCAGCACCGGCAGGCCGGTCTTTGCCATCTCCGTCACCATGCCGAGGGTGCCCCGGTGCCAGGCTCCGGTGGTCACCGAGAGACAGGGTGCCCCGGCGTGCAAGTAGTCCTGCGCAATGTCGCGCACGGTGCGCCGCGCCAGCAGGGGACCGACCTTCGGGGAGCTTGGTTTGATCTCCGCGATCAGCGGGCAATCGGCAGCGGCCAGGGCTTCATGAAAGCCCCGCATCATGCGATCGCCGCAAGTTTCGGCGCTTGTGCGGCGGCAAAGGCCTGTGCCTTCCGCAGAGTCCGGTACGGCGCACCGTCGGCCATGCAATCCTGCGCGATCCAGACCCCTTCGGCCAGCGTACGCGCCACGCCCCCGGCAAAGAGCGCCATCCCGGCATTGAGAGCCACCGTCTCGCTGCAGGCGCGGCTGCCCTTGCCTTGCAGAATATCGGTCAGCGTTGCGATGTTGGCTTTCAGGTCGCCACCCGCCAGTTGCGACAAAGAGGAATCCCGGCCAAGCCCGAGGTCAGCGGGCGTCATCTGGTGTGGCAATGTCTCGCCAGAGCGCACCCAGCGGTTCGTGCCGACACTCAGCAGCTCGTCCACGCCGAGGTCCGAATGGACCAGCACGGCGGGGATGGTGAGCGTCCGGGCAATTTCGTGCACCTGGTCGAACAGACGCAGGGAGGAGGCCCCGATCACATGGGCCTTCATGTCGTAAGGGCAGATCAACGGACCGAGGGAATTGACGAAACGCCCGATCATCTTGAACGGCAGGGGCATTGCGGCGATGGCGAGCCGCTTGCACAGCGGCGCGTAGCGTTGCGGCGCGGCAAACGCGAGGCCGCAGTCCTCCAGCATGGCATTGGTGAAGGCGTCCGATGCGGTCCGGGCGAGGCCAAGCGCGTTCAGGATGTCCCCGGAGCCGACAGAGGAAGAATAGGCCGACGAGCCACTCTTGAGGACCGTGCCGCCCGCCGCCGCGACGACGAAAGCCGCGGTCGTGGAAATGTTGAAAGTCGAGCGTCCGCCCCCGGTGCCGACGATGTTCACGGCGTTCCGCGCCGCGGGTAGAGCCTCCGGCGGATAGGTCTCGCGGATGAAGCGCACAAAGCTGCGCATCATCCCCAGGTTCGACGGCATCGCCGAAAGCGCGGCGAGCACCGCCACGGTTTCGGCCTTGGGGCGAAGGCCATCGTCGGTCGCCCGCCAGTAGGCGAACATCTCGTCTTCACTCGGGATGCGTCCAGCGATCAGCTGGCCTGCGGTCTGTTCCGGCGTCATGGCCTTCGCTCCTGTGACTGATGTTGAGGGCGGCTCGCCGTCAGGCGGCAACCACCTGCTTGGCGTCGATCATGGTCTCGATCTGCCCGATGGTGCGGTAGAGGTCCGCGTCCAGTTCATCCGGCGAGATCGTCATGTCGTATTCGCCTTCGAGAAAGGCGATCAGCTTCAGCACGCCGAGGCTGTCGACGATGCCGGTGTCGATCAGGTCGAGATCGTCGGTCAGTTGCTCGGCGGGAATATCGACCGCGAATTCCTCGGCGATGAATGTGCGCAGGGCGGGATAGGACATGAAAAACTCCTTTTGTTGTCCGTGGTCTGTCGTCGCCATCACGCCGAAGCGCTCTGGCAGTTTGCCGCCAGCATCCGCCGGCAGGCCTTCCCGTTGGAGTTCCGCGGGACCTCCATCAGGGAAATCGTGAAATTGCGCGGGATCGCGGCGACCGGCAGCCGCTTCATCAGGTGCAGACGCAGATCGAGACTGTTCAGCCCGTCCGACTTTATTTTGACCCAGGCATTCAGAACCGTCCCGTCACCGGACTTCGTCACGAAGGAGAGCGCCTCGCAGACGCCGGGATGGGCGTTCAGTTGGGTGTCGACTTCGTTCAGGTCCACGCGCACGCCGCTGAGCTTGACGATGCTGTCATTGCGCCCGACGAAATGGATCACCCCGGCGCGGTCCCGGCGCACAATGTCGCCGGATCGGTAATAGAGTTTGCCGCCGTGGGTGACCGTCGCCTTCTCCGTCAGCGCCGGATCGGAGTAGCCCCGCATCATCGTCGGGCAATGTACCCAGAGCTCGCCCTCGCCCCGGCCCTCCAGAACTTTGCCCGCGCCGTCGACCAGCAGGTACTCGACATAGGGCAGCGGCCGGCCCAGCGGCAGCGGATCGGGCGTGTCCTCGCGCGGCACGTCGTAGAAGAAGCTGTCGTTGGTCTCGGTACAGCCGTAGATGTTCACGAACCGCGCGTTGGGGAACACCCGGAACAGCGTCCGCAGGGTCGTGGCCGGCATCGGCTCGCCGGCAAACAGAACGCTGCGCACCTCCGGAAGCACCGGATTGCCCGGCGCTTGCGCCACCAGCTTGAGTGCGGAGGGGGCGGAGTGCCAGACCGTGACCCCCGTGCGCTGCATCATGTCGACGAGCTTTGCGCCATTCCGGGCGGTCTTCGCATCGGCGAGCGCGAGGTCGGCCCCGGACATCAGCGACGCGTAGATGTCGAGAAAGGACAGGTCGAAGGCGAAGGGCGCGTGGCTCAGCAGGCAATCGTCGATGTTCAGGTCCAGTTCGTCGCAGACCCAGGTCTGGAAGACGTTCAGGGCATGGGCCTCGATCTCCACACGCTTCGGTTTGCCGGTGGACCCCGAGGTGTGGAGGACGGCGGCAAGGTTCTGCTGCGAGACGACCACGTTCGGCCGGTGCGCGAGGCTCTCGAGTCCGGCCATGGTCTCGACCTCCTGCGACAGGTCGAGCAGCGATACCCCTGCATCCAGCGCCCAGCCCCGCAGACGCGGCCCGGTGCTGGCATCGACGATCAGGGCCACCGGATTGAGATCGGCCAGGACGTCCATCAGCCGCCCGTCCGGATGCGTGGCGTCAAGCGGCGCATAGGCCCGCCCCGACGACAGCACCGCCAGCACCGCCGCAAGACAATCCGGTGTCTTCTCGGCGCAGATTGCGACGATTTCCTCGCCCGTCCCGCCCGGTCCCGGCAGCCGCGCGGCAATGCCCTCGGCCATGGCTTGCAGGGCGCGATAGCTGACCGCGCCGCCGGCGCTGTCGAAGATTTTCGCCCGAGGCGTCTTGTCCATCTCGATCCGGAGGCAATCGGCGAAGGCCCGTGTGCCGACGATCTGGAAAAAGTCCTGGTGCAGCATGTCAAAATCCCCCTTGGGCTGAAATCAAAGGCCGAGCATGGCGGCGATGCGGTTCTTCTGGATGTCCGAGGAGCCGGAATAGATCAGCCCGCCCATGGCGTTGCGCAGGTGGCTCTCGATTCCGGTCTCGACCATGTAGCCGGAGCCGCCATGCAGCGTGATGGCGTCGATGGAATTGGCCACATGCGCCTCTGAGATCGCCAGCTTGGCGGAGGCGAACTCCAGCGAGGCATTGCCGCCGCCTTCCATGGCGATGACCATGCGGCTCAGCCAGGACCGCGCCGACTGCAGTCGCATGTGCATGTCCGCGATGCGGTGCGAGATCGCCTGATAGGAGCCGATGGCCGCGCCGAACTGCCGGCGTTCCTTGGCATGGGTGATGCAGCGGTCGAGCTGGCGGCGCATCTCGCCGGTCTGCAGGGCGAAGATCGACAGGATCTCCCAGCGCATGACGTAATCGAGGATGGAGAAACCCTGACCTTCGCGCCCGATCAGACGGGAGGCGGGCACACGGACATTGTCGAAATAGAGGTCGGCCATGGGCGCGGTGCGGAGACCCATCTTCTTGCGCGGCTGCCCGACGGTGAAGCCGGTCGAGGTGGTGTCGACGGCAAAGGCGGAGAAGCCGCCCAAGGCGCCCTTCGTGGGGTGCGTGCGGGCATAGACCACCATGATGTCGGCAATCGGGGCGTTGGAGATGAAGCATTTCTCGCCGTTCAGGACGTAGTCGTCGCCGTCCCTCACCCCCGTGGTCTTCATCGCGAACGCGTCGGATCCGCTGTGCGGTTCGGTGATCGCATGGGCGCCGACCAGCGCCCCCTGTGCCAGTTTCGGCAGGAGTTCGTCCCGCAAGGCGTCCGACCCGAACCGACCCACCGGCAGGCAGGTGCTGCACAGGTGCGTCGAGAGCGAGAAACCGAGCCCGCTGTCCTCGCACAGGTGGCCGAAGGCTTCGAACAGCTCCGCCAGTTCCGGCACCGACAAGGCCAGGCCGCCCTGATCTTCGGAGGTCACGATCCCCGTCAGACCGGCATCGACCACCGCTTTCCAGCGCTCAGCGCCGAAGCGGCCCATCAGGTCGTCGTCCTGCCAGCCCTCGTTGAAGGCAGCCGCCCATTGCGCCAATCCGTCGAGAAACGGACCCATCATGTCCGGGCGGTATGTCTTCGAAGCGCCGCCAAGCGGCAAACTGCGGATCGTGCGCATCACGTCTCTCCAATGTCTGGCAATTCAAGAATGAGGCTGCCGTTCAGCCCTCCGAACCCGAGCGAATTCTTCATCGCGATGGCGGATCGCAGCGCATGCGCCGGACCGAGCGGCAGATGGAACGGAACGTCCTCCGGCCTGGTCGTCGTCACCATCGGCGGCGCGGCCCCGGCCTGCAGCGCGAGAACTGTCGCCACGATCTCGATGGCACCGGCGCTGCCCAGAAGGTGGCCGGTGCTGCCCTTGGTCGAGCTGATCACCAGACCCGGCGCATCGCCGAACACGGTGCCGAGCGCCTCCGCCTCCGCCGCATCGTTCAGCGGCGTGCCTGTTCCGTGGCAGTTGACATAGCCGATGTCCTCCGGACTCCGCCGCGCCTGCGCGAGAGCCTGCCGCATGGCGCGGGTCAGACCCCGGGCGTCGGGGCTGGTGATGTGGTGCGAGTCGCTCGACAGGCCGACACCGCTGAGCCGCACGATGGGCGTCGCTCCGCGTGCCCGCGCATGCGCCTCTTCCTCGATCACGAGCATCGCGGCACCGTCGCCGATCATCATCCCCTTGCGGGTGACATCAAACGGTCGGCAGGAGTCGCGATCCATCGCCCGAAGCGCATTGAAGCCGGCGAAATCGGCCTCGCGCATGCGATCGCTGCCGCCCACCAGCATGACGTCCGCATCCCCGCTCCAGATCCGCGACAGCGCATAAGACATCGCGCCGAGCGAAGACACGCAGGCGCAGGAAAAACCGCAGAGGGGGCCGTCCAGGCCAAAGACCTCGCTCAGTACTCGTGCCGCGCTTGCCGGGGTCACGAGGTCCGGCGCGTCGCGCTCTCCCTGCCCCGCCATCAGCGCATCGCTGTAGGCATCCATCAAGCCGCCCGATGTGGTCGCCACCGCGCAGCCGACGCCCTGCGGCAGCTGCGCGAAACCCGCCATCCGCATCGCTTCGAGCGCCGCCAGGATGCCATGCCCGGCACAGGCCAGCTGTTCGGACGACAGCGCCGCCACCTGCCCGGCGCGTTCGGCCTGTCTCAAGGCGTCTTCGGTCGCGCGTGGGTCGGCGGCAAAGGCGCGCCGGGCACGGTAGCCCGACGTGTCGAACTGCGGCGGCATGTCGGGGCAGACACCGCCCTGCGCCAGAGACGCCCGGAAGGCATCCAGCCCGATGGCGCCTCGCGCCACCACGCCAAGCCCGGTCACGACAGCGGTCCGCCTCATTGCGCCATCTCCGCCTGACGGATGGTCACGCTCGCCGCAATGCCGGCCCCAGCCGATCCGCGCGCCGCGATCTGCCACTGTTCACCCGCATGTACGCCGCCCTCCGCTCGGCTCAGCAGATCATGCAGGGCCAGCAGCCCGCCCGCCGCGAGATAGTCCAATGGTCGCGGCGCGAGGGTGGAGGGCCGGGTCGCCTGTTCCGCGAAGACCCGCAGCCCGACGCCGCAGGGCATCCGGACCGGTGCGACCCGGGTCAGAACCGGCAGCCCGTGGTGCCCGCGTGCGACCGCGGCGCGCTCGCGCTCCAGCAGCAGCAGAACCATCGCTTCACCATAGGCCGTACCGGGCATGTCCCGCGCCCGCGCCGCCAGGTGGTCGGCAATCGGCGAGGCGAGATCCTCGTAGGCCGCAACAAGAACCCGGTCGCAGCGCCCTGCGTTCAGCCAGTCCACGGCGATCTGCAGCGCATCCAGTCCCGCCGACTCGAAGCTCACGGCGGCCAGGCACGGCCCTTCGATACCGTATTCGATGGCTGCGGCGGATACCGGATAATTGTGGGTCGCCTGCGCAAAGCTCACCGGGTCGACCCCGCGCGGGCCGTTGCGGCGCAGCCGCATGTGCATCTCGTAGACCTGTGCACAGCCGTACTGCGAGCCGGAGATCAGCCCGGTCCGGGGACCGGCGATGGCATCACGGCTCAGCCCGGTCAGGTCCAGCAGGCGGGAAATCATGTTGTCCAGACGCCAGGACACACGGGTATGCCGCGCGCGGCTCATCCGGCCATCCGCCTCGGCGGCGGCGTGGTCCAGGCAATAGACGGGAAAAGGACCAAAGGGAGCATCTGCCATGGCCCGATCCGGAGGAAGGAGATCCGGGGAGGCGGCGTCGGCCAGACTTGCCGAAAGTACGATGCTGTCCATCATGTCAGGGCTACCCTTTGGTCAGTCGGTGGGGATACGTGCGCTTCGGGAACCGGGGAGGAGACGCCCCCGAAGCGCGGACAGGGAGTAGAAACGAACGAGGTTTCAGTAAGCCGAGCTCTCACCGCTCAGCGAGTGACGTTCATGGCCCTTGAGGGGCGGGTTGAAGACGCAGACCAGACGCATGGTCTTGCTGGCCTTCAGCCAATGCTTGTCGTGCTTGTCGAGCGCGTACATGGTGCCGGGCACGATGGCATGGGTCTCGCCGGTCTGGGTGTCGACCACCTCGCCCTCGCCCTCGACGCAATAGCAGGCCTCCAGGTGGTTCTTGTACTCAAGCAGGGAGGCGGAGCCGGCCTCGACCACCGTATCGGTCAGGGCGTAGCCCATGGAGTCGCTCTCGACGAGCAGGCGCCGGCTCTTGCCGTTGCCCCAATCCACGTCTCGCTCGGTTCCGGCGATTTTTTCCAGGGAATTGATAATCATGATGTCCTCGTGTGAATTTCAGGAGCGTCCGGGATACTCGGTTTATCTTCCAGCCATCCCGGCATGAATCATTTATACCCCATCTATTTCGTGGATAGTTTGCTGTTTTGTTCCGAAAGATTTTTGTTGAACGCGAAATATTCGAGCCGATCCGAGCCGTATCTCGCGTCCATGACCTTACTATGACAAAGTATTTATTCCAATATTAACAATGTTATAAATGCAAACAGGGCCGCCGTTGACCGGCAGCCCTGCATCCAGAGGAATCGCATACTTTCGGAATGAATTGCGCTATGCCATATCGGCTACGAGAGATCCCGATTTGAACTTCGTGTCTGTGAGGAACAGCGGCGCGTGTTTTTCCCGCAATCCGCACAATATCATGTCATAGGGCAGATCATCATATTCACCGTGATCGAACATGATTTCCATATAGGCCCGCCCGGTTTCGTCGAAAGCGTGATGCACGCAGTCCGTCTCGCCGTCGAACTCCAACGGCGTCATGCCGTAGAGCTGGCACAGACGGGCATTGAACACCGGGGTCGCCTTGACCCATTTGCCGTTCAGGAACAGCGTGACCAGTACGTGATAATGAAACACCTGCGTGCCCATCGTCCGCGCAAGCTGCGGCGAACACAGGTGATTTTTTACATCGGTGATCCAGAGCCTCGCCGGGATGCCGGCCCGGCGCAGCAGCGCCGCGTACACCACGGACTTGTGGATGCACAGGCCCGAGCGCCGCTTCAGGATCGCACTGGCCTTCATCTTATCGCGCGTGAAATCCGCGTTGTAGATCTCGTAGAACAGCCCGTCGCGCACCGCGTAGAACAGATCGACAGCCATCCGTTTCGGATCGCCGCCGGAGGCCCGCGTTGCCTTGTCAAAGAAGGCGGCAACGCCAGGATCGTCGTAATCCAGGAATTCGGTCCGCGCGAGTGCTTCAGAGTTCATGTCAGATATCCTCCAGGGTGGTGCACAGCGCATTCGGCAGAACCACGCTGATTTCCGTGCCTTTGCCCAGCGTGCTCTCGATGTCGAGGCGCCCGCCAAGGCCGTTGACGATGGTCTTGCAAAGATAGAGCCCGAGGCCATACCCGCCCGAAGCCCGCCCCCGGGATTCATCGGCACGCCAGAACGGCTCGGTCATGTATTTCAGCTGATCCTCGGCGATTCCGATGCCCTGATCCTTGACCGCAATCCGCAGATCGGCGCCGCGTCCGCCATCGTCGGAAAATTTCACGACAATCGGTTTGCCCTCGCCGTAACGCACTGCGTTGGTGACGAAATTCTTCAGCAGCACGCTCGTCAAGAAGCTGTCGAAATAGGCGGTCTTGCGCCCGGTTTCATTGCGGATCGAAATGGCCACGCCCTGATGGGTCAGTTGGGCGATCTGCTCGCGGGCATAGGGTTCGATGTCGATGAAATCCGCGGTGCTTTCGCCGGTGTTGCGCTTTTCGGCGGCCAGGATAGACGACAGGATTTCCTCGACCACCGAAATGTCCTTGGAAATCTGCGCCCGCAGTTTCTCATCCTCCACCATGTCCTTGCGCACCTTCAACCGCGACAGAGGTGTCAGGATCTCGTGCGGCAGGGCCAGCAACATATGGCGCCGGCTCTCGTGGATGCGCTGGAGTTCCGCGACCATCTTGTTGAAACCATCCGCAAAGGTCCGGTACTCGCCAAACGTCCGCTCCAGCGGAATCTGGTAACTCAGGTCGCCCTCCTCGACCTTTCGGATACCGTGCGTCAACACGTCGAAAGGCAGTGTCAAGCGCCGGATCAACAGGTAGATGGCAGCTATGGCAAAAAGCACAGACATCACCACCACACCAACCAGGAACAGAGCGTAGGTCGAGATCGGCCGCCCGAATTTCGGCAGCACACTGACCACGTCGCCACGCACCGAAACGGCGGCGTAGTTGTCCCCCAGACGCCGGATCGCGATGCCGTCCGTATCACTCAGCGCGTCCGCATAGATGTCGGCGAACCGCGAGTTCTCCGCCTCCGCCCGGGTCATCAGGATCATCGGTTCCTCGCCGATGGCCTCCACCGGCTGATCCGGGTTCAGCGCGTTCTGGGTAAATGCATCGAACAACGCCCGCGACAGGTAGCGACGGGGATGCTCGTCCGCGACCCGTTGCAGCGACAGAATCAGCACGAGGCTGAGCAGCGCCGTGGACGCCAGTGTCGCCCACAGAAGGTGCGAGAAGACCGAGCGCGTGCGCACCCAGAGTTTGACCTGCTCGATCGCCGTGCTCATGAAACCTGCTCTGCCCTTATGCAATATCCCTGTCCGCGCAGGGTTTTTATGAAGTCGGTGTTCAGCCCCTGGTCGCGGAACTTCTGCCGCACCCGATAGATGATCGTATCAATCATCGCGGGATCACTTTGGTCGGTATACCCGATAGAGGCAAGTATATCGCCCCGACTCAGGATCGCCCCGTCGGCCTCCCGCAGCGCGGTCAGCACACGGAGTTCCAGTTCCGTCAGGTTGACCGCGTAAGGGCCGTACACCGCCGACATATGCGCCGGCGACAGGTGCAACCCGCTGTGCGGCTCCGGCTGTGGCTCCGCGGGAACCGGCACCTGGTCGTCCCGCTTTCGCCGGACCACGGCGCCGATGCGAGCCACCAGTTCACGCATCTCCATCGGCTTGGCCACGAAGTCGTCGAAGCCGCCTTCCAGCGCCACGATCCGGTCGGTCAGTTCCGCGCGGGCCGTCAAGGCGACGATGGGAATCTCGGCGTAGGATTTGCCGCTCGACCGGATCGCCCGACAGACCGCCATTCCGTCCAGTTCCGGCAACATCATGTCGAGCAGCAAACAGTCGAAGTGTTCGGCGTCCAGCATCTCGAAGGCCTGGGTCGGAGTGAAGCTGAGACTCAGCTCCATCCCATATTTGGCCAGCTGCGGCTGCATCAACTCACCCAGTTCTTCGTCATCGTCGAGGATCAGTACGCGCAAGTCTTTTGTCCTTTTTGTCAGCGTATCACGGAGGCGGGCCGCTCGGTCCCGCCTCAGAAGGTGTAGGTGAACCCCATCTGGACGGAGCTCTTGTTCGGGTTGGCGCCGTAGACCGAGGTCTCGTCGCCGAAGGTGGTCATACCGCGCAGGTTGAACACGCCATTCTGCCCGACAGGCACATCGTAGGAGATTTGCGCGAGGCCGCTACCGTCGTGTGGCACATAGAAGCCGAGCAGCGAAATGTCGCTGTCGCCCCAGATGTCGTTCCACGCGGCGCGGGCGAAAACCTGCTGCTGGGCGAGCGGTTCCTGCCTGCGCGCGGCGACTCCGTAGATCGCTCCGGCGGCCATGCGGTCAAGTCCCGTCGCCCCGGCCAGCGCGTCGATCTCCGACCCGTCAAGTCCCGCGGAATTCAGGTGATACTCCAGAGTCAGCGAAATGTCCTGCTGCCCGGCAATCGAGGCGGGCAGCGCCCAGTTCAGGCCCAGGGCAGCACTGTAGTGCCATTCCTTGCCCTGCCCGGCCCCCACGCCATTGCGGAAGCCCATGGAGCCGAGCGACGTGCCCAGGGCCTCGTCCGCGATGGAGAGCCGCTGCTGCGCCATGACCTCGGAATAGAGCACGAGATTGTCGCCGACACCGCCACTGAGTTCGAAGCCGACACCCGGGTCACCGTCGATCATCACCGCGTTCATGGTCAACGACAGGTTGTCCCCGATGTTGGGCGAAACCTTCAGGAACCAGGCGTCGGAGGGGTTCGTCCGGTGCAGTTGCAGCCCGAAGTTGTCGCGGTCGGTCCAGATCGTGCCCATGTCGGCGTCGATCTCGGGCCGGTAGCCCGCCGTCACCAGCGTCTGGCCAAAGGTCGTCGTCCCGGTCAAGGCAAAGACACCCAGCCGCTCGTTCCGCCGGTCCGCCGGGGCGGCGCTGCCGGTGACGACAAGGCTGTCGTCCTTGAACCAATCCGTCGGATTGTATCCCGTCGCCACGCCGTTTCGGATGTTGATCCGGCCGACCTGAACCGTGGTCTGCGGGCCAAGCGCAAAGCTGAAGGCCAGCTCCTGCACGTCGAAATTGAAATCGTCTTCGAAGCGGAAGCTCTGGCCGGACACCGTGTCCGCCCGCGCCCGCAGGTTGAACAAGAGCGAGGTGCTGTCCGTGATGTCCCGCGTGCCGAAGTAATGCGCCGAGAGGCGGAAGGCATTGGCGCTGTCGCCATTGATGTCTGTGTTGTGGAAGGCGCGGGCCTCCAGTTCCAGCGTGCCGTACCGCAGCCCACGCGGCGCCTCCGCGGCGAGCATCGCCTCGCCCTCCGGGGTGATGTCACCCTCGGGGATCACCCCGTCTTCGAGCGGCACATCGGCCACATCCGGCGGCAGGTCCGCCACCATGTCCGCGCCTGCCACATCCGGCGGCAGATCCGGGTCGACCGGAGCGGTGGCCGCGCTCGATGTACCCGGTGCTGCGACGGGAGTGGGTGCGGGAGCGACGCGCACATCCCCGGCGCCGGGCAGATCAGGCGGGAGGTCGAAGTCCTGGGCTGCGGCGGGAAGGGCGAGGATGAGGGCGAGCGTCGGAGCAACCGAATACATCGAGAGGCGTTTCATGGGTTTGTCTCCTTTCATGTCAGGGTGTCGGGAAGGGCCGGGATCAGCCCTTGAAGTTCGGCAGCCATTCCTTCTGGAACCAGCTTTGCGGGATGTCCTTGGCCCGGTAGTTGCCCATGGTCATGACCGTCACCTTGTTCGGATCGAAACCGTCGGCGATGATGATCTCCGTCGGACGCGACGCGCCCATGGCGTTCTGGCGCTTGCGGTACCAGGCAACCTTGATGAGCTTGCCGGAGGAGGTGTAATACTTGCCCTTCACCGGCTGGTTGCTGCTGGCGTCGGTCCAGAACTCCACGGCGCTGTACGGGGCCGACGAGTCCTTCTGGGTCAGGCGCAGCTTGTTGCAGGCAACGTTGCGCTTGTCGCCGTCGGCCACGGTCTCCTGCCCGTCGAGCGAGACATTGTAATCCCCGACGAGGTTCGAGCTGACCACATCGCCGTTGGACGCGTTGCCAAGCAGGCGCTGGCGCGGCGAGATGCGCACGCTTGCCTTGGACGACGGATCATAGAGCCAGAGGTTGTTGCCGTTGCGCAGCAGGATCTTGCCCCGGTCCGTACTCGGCGCGTTGATGTGCACGAGGGTCTGGAACTGACTTCCGGTGGGGCGGGAATAGGTCGTGACAGTGGTCTTTTCCTTCACCTTGCCGCGCTCGTAGTTGATGAGAGCGACGTCGACGGCGAAGCTCTGCTGCGGGTTCCGGATCGCGTCCGTCTTGCGCAGGATCGTGGCGGCGTCGTTGGCGGCGAAGGCCGGCAGGCCGAGGGTGCCGAAGCTTGCAGCGGTTGCACTGCCGAGGAGGAGATTGGCGAATTCGCGGCGGTCGAGTTCCATTTTTCTGGTCCTTTTCCTTTGGGTGGTGCGGCCTGGCAGGGCCGCGTCTGGATTGAAGTCTTGGGAGGTTCCCCGGGAGCCGGAGCGCGGCCCCCGGGGTCTTGGTCTTGAGAGAAATCAGGCGCGTTGCAGGCTCTCGACGATGTTCAACCGCGCTGCCTTGAAGGTCGGCCAGACCGAGGCGAGGAAGGAGAGTGCGATGAGCACCGCCACCACGCCGATGGCAAAGCTGGGGTTGTCGAGGACCATGAGTTGGACGGTCAGCGGCGTTGCGTTGCTCGGCGGCGTCCACTGGAGACCGGCGGCGTTGACGAGGTTGGCCAGCACCACCGCGGAGACGAGGGCGATCATCGCGCCGATCACGCCGATCATGGTGCTTTCGGTCAGGAAAAGTGCCCGGACGAAGCCCTTGCGGAAGCCGAGGGCGCGGATCGTGCCGATCTCCTTCACCCGCTCCACGATGGTCATGGAGATGGTGTTGACGATGGTGAAGACGATCACGATCGACAGCACGATGCTGACCACGATGAACATGAAGGTGAACATGCCGAAGATGCGGTCGAAGGTCGGGTCGACTTCGGTGAAGTGATAGACCTGCAGATCGAGCCCGGCGTCCGCCATCACCTCGCCCACACGCGCCTTCACCGCATCGACCATCGCCGGGTTGGCAACCTGGAGCATCAGCGCCGTGGCTTCCTGGCTCTCACCGTAGAGAAGGGCGCGGGCCTGCTCGAAGTGCATCATGATGAAGCTGTTGTCGAGCGCGCGGATGGCTTGCGCCTGCGCTGCCTCGATGCCGACGCGGGCGATGTTCGGAACCCCGGCGGAGGTCGCCGCCATCACGTTCAGTTGCGGCTTCGCCGTGCCGTTCGACTGGTCGGTAAGGCCCGTCTCGGTGCTCACCAGAGACGAGAAATCCTGCTCCACGATGCTCAGCGCTTCGGCATCGACCGGCGCGTCCTGACAATCCGGCACATTGAGCGCCGCGCACATGCCCATCAGACGGGCCATGCCCAGACCGACAATGACGCTTTCCTGTCCGCCAGAAGCCAGACCCGTTGCCGGAGCGACCTGCCCGATATGCCAGCCGTCCCAGGCGCGCATCCGGTCGATCTCCGCCGGCACGATGCCGGTGCCGATGAAGGTCTTGGAGTTGCCGGTCTCGGCATTGCCCGCGACGCCGGCAAGGTCGATGCGCGGAGTGATGACGGCGATTTCCTCACTCAGCATCGGATCGGCGGCGAGCAGCGCCGCAACCTTGTTCCAGTCCTTGATGGTGTAGGCGTCCGGGTTGGCGGCGCCGAACTCAAGATATCCGGTGCGGTAGACCTGCAGGTTGCCCTGCTCCTGGATCATCGAGGTCTGCACCCCGTACCAGATCGAGGTCACGAAACCCCCGAAGAGCAGCGCGGCGAGGCCGCCGATACCGATGGCGAGCGCGGTGGTCAGCGACCGCCTGGCGTTCTTGAAGATGTTGCGGAGGGCGATTTTCCAGATCATGGCTCAGTGCTCCTTGGCCGTCTGGCCGTCGATGATGTTGATGATGGCGCTTCCGGCGGTGATCAGATCGGTGTCATGGGTGCAGATCACCACGGAGGTGTTCAGCTCGGCCTTGATGCGATCCATCAACGCCACGATCTCGCGCGACGTCCGTGTATCGAGGTTGGCGGTCGGCTCGTCCGCGATCAGCAGGGTCGGCTCGCTGACCAGGGCGCGGGCGATGGCCACCCGCTGACGCTGGCCGCCGGAAATCTCGCCGGGGCGGCGGTCGACGTAATCGCTCAATCCGACGGCCTCGAGGTAGTCCAGCGCCTTGGCCTTGCGTGCCGCGCCGCTCATCTTGCGGTTCAGCAGCGGGAACTCGACGTTCTCGCGCACCGACAGGACCGGGATCAGGTTGAAGCTCTGAAAGACAAAACCAATGTGTTGCGCGCGGAAATCGGCGGCCTGCCGGTCGGTCAGCTGCGTGACATCCTCGCCGAGAATCTCCAGCACGCCGTCCGTCGGGCGATCCAGCAGCCCGATCAGGTTCAGAAGGGTGGACTTGCCGGACCCGGACGGCCCGGTGATGAAGGTGGTTTCGGCCTTGGCGATGCTGCCGGAGACGCCTTTCAGCGCCGGGACGTCGACGCGGTCCATCTTGTAGGTCTTGCTCAGGCCCCTGAAATTGACCGCCGCGTCGCGCGGTGCACGCGCACCGGCCATCCGGCGCATGTCGTATTGAAACGACTGGGGATCGTGGATCTGGTTCACTGTTTCGGTCCTCGTGGTGGAAGTTTCATCTGCTTCCAATTTACGGACCGAGGGGCGATTCACTCAAACAACAAAGAGTGCTAAATCAACGCGCTTTGCGAATGGGATTTTGACTGAATGACAGAGATGGCGAATTCGGTTTCATATTCCGTCACACAGGCAGCATAAAATCACACAAGCGACAGAAATGGAAAACCGCCGGGTGGCGCCCGGCGGTCTGGTCTTTCTCTCGGGATAAGGTCAGGCAGGCTGGGCCTCGCCAGAGAACACCGTGCCACGCTGGAGCATGTGCATGGCCGTTCCCGCCAGTCCAAGCGCAACGATCGCCATCACCGCCCGGGTCGTGTTCCAGAAATACCAGCCCGTGCTGTAGGCGTCCCAAATCGGCGTCGCCTCGTCCGGAGAAAGTGACAGGGCATCAAGTGCTTCGAGTTCGTGGTTCATCGGCACGTTGACGTTGACCGTCGGCAGGAACGATCCGAGGAAGTACACCGCGGCCGCCGCCAGCAGGAACAAGGCCGCCACCTGTTTGCCCCGCACGTAAAGCAGCGCCGCGCAGCCAAGGGTGATGATCGGGGTGAACAGAAATGTGAACAGGAACACGCCGTTTCGCGTTCCCTGGTTCAGGTTCTGCATGGCATGGATGGCCTCGATTTCCGGCAGGGCATTCAGCCCCTGCATGACTGAAACAGAATATGCGTAAAAGAAGCCCCCGATAGTTCCAAACAGAATAATAGGGACAAGACAAAGGATGTAATTGAGTCTGGACATGACGTTGACTCTCTTTCTCAGGAGGCGGGATTGCTTTTCATCAATATAGCAAGGCCGCCACTCTCCGGGAATGGGGTCAAACAGGATTGCACAAAAATGGGTATATCCGAGATAATTGTTCAATCATGATTTATCGTCACGGAATATGACGCCCGCCTGACGGCTACGTGACAGCGGCAGGTGGGTTTTGCGACGTTTCGTCAAAAGACTCTCCCATACCGGACCGCGGCGGGCGATTTTCTCTTAAAACGTGTGTGACAGAGAATTTGTCGCCGACGTCACGGCCGGACCACCCGCCCTGCGCGCGGCCCGACGGTCTTGCCCGTCCGAGACTCAGACCGTCGCCGGAGTCGTGACCTGGCCGACCAGCGAATATCCCCGACCGCGTACTGTCCGGATGAAATCCACCTGTGCGCCCGCTTCCTTGATCTTCGTGCGCAGCCGGTAGATCAGCGCGTCGATGCTGCGCGAGTAGATGACCGTCGTGCCGTGCACCTCGCCCAGCAGGTCGTCCCGGTTCAGGATTTCTCCGGGGCGCTGCGCCAGCGCGGCGATCAACTCGAACTCCATCGAGGTGGTGTCCAGCTTCGCACCGTTGACCAGAACCTGCGCCCGCTGCGTTTCGATCCGAATCACGTCATTCTCGAGCGTGATCTCGCAGAACAGGCCGGACCGGCCGGGAAGCGCGGGCTGCTGCGCGGGAGCGGGGGACGACGGCGCAACGGAGGTCTCCGGTGCCCGGGTCCGCCGCAGGATGGCGTTGATCCGGGCCACCAGCTCGCGCGGCTCGAAAGGTTTCTTGACGTAATCGTCCGCACCGGTCTCGAGCCCGACGACCATGTCCGTCAGCTCGGTCCGGGCCGTCAGGATGATGATCGACACGTCCTTGTAGGGGGCATTCGAATAGCGAATCTGGCTGCACATCTGCAGGCCGTTGATCTCCGGCAGCATGACGTCGAGCAGCACAAGGTCATACGTCTTGGACTCCAGCGCCTCGAATCCCGCGCTCGGACTGTGCACCGCATCCAGTTCGATGCTGTAGGTTCTCAGGACATCGGCCGTCACTGCGGCCAGCTCGACATCGTCATCAATCAACAGAACACGGATCATGACGGTTCAATCAAAAATATCATAAGAAAACATGTGCCTCGCGGGCATGGGCGTCTTAGTCTTCGTCTCGTGTCTCATTCGAGCGTCCTCTCCGAAACTTGCTCTGTGCAAGGTTCCCCAGCGTAATTCTCACCAACTTTCGGCTTAAAGTAGAAACGCAACGGTGTCCACAACTCCAAGGATCTTTCCATGCAAGTTGAAGAAAGAAAACCGACGATCGCGTCACAGGAGCAACGGCTCGAGTCCCGTTCCGAAGCGCCGACCCGTGTGATTGTCGGGCTCTCAGGAGCCTCCGGTATGCCATTCGCCCTTCGGTTGCTAGAGATACTGCAAGGTATATCCGTCGAATCCCACCTGATTGTGACAAAGGCGGCGATTCAATGCCTGCAGGTTGAAACCGAGGGCGGTTTCGAGATGGCAAGGTCCCTCGCCGACCACGTCCATTCGAACGCAGACATCGGAGCCTCCATCGCCTCCGGTTCGTTTCGCACCCACGGCATGATCATCGCGCCCTGTTCGGTCAAGACCCTGGCGGAAATCGCCAACGGCATCGGCTCCAGCCTGCTGACCCGCGCCGCCGACGTGACACTGAAGGAGCGCCGCCGCCTCGTTCTTGGCGTGCGCGAGACGCCCCTCCACCTCGGGCACCTTCGGAACATGACGCTGGCCACGGAAATGGGCGCGATCATTGCCCCGCCCATGCCCGCCTTCTACACCAGGGGCCAGACCTTGGAGGACCTCGTCAACCACCAGGTCCAACGCTGGCTCGACGCCCTCGGGATACACGTCACGCTGGCACCCCGATGGAAGGAAACGGCGGAATAGCGTTCCGTCAGGCTGAGCCGGAGCGCTATTCCGCCCTCACCGGAAGCAGACCACCTCTGCTTCCGCCTGCGCCCGCCGCAAGTCGGCCACCATGGTCGACGCGACCGCCGCGCTCTGGAACATCGCCATGCGCTCACCGCCCACACGGCGCATGGACAGCACGGTTTCGGCTTCCACGTATTTCTCGAACGGGAGGATCTTGGCGATCTCGTCGATGGAACAGGCGCATTGCTCCATGACGTGACGGCTCTGCCCGTTCGTCGCCATGCAGGCAAAGACATAGTCCGCCCGGGCAAAGGTCGGGTAGTCATTCAGCCGTTCCGCGACACCCTGCGCCAGCACGCCGGTGGGCAGCAGCCCAAGCAACAGCCAGCGCATCACTCCACCGCCTCGAACAGCATTCGGGAGCTGTAGACGTCACCCGCTTCGGCGCTCAATGACACGTACCACCCCGGCACCGCCTCCGACATCACCACGGTCATCTCCAACGCGCCGAAGCCCTGCATCTTGTGCACGTTCGGATCGCCCTCGAAAGGACGCATGACGATCGTCCGGGTCGGCACGACCTGCCCGCCCACGTCTGCCTCGCCCTCGACCACCTCGGACGGCTGCACAAGCGCTTCCTTGACCCGGTTGCGGATGTAGAACGGACTGCCCCCTGCGGTCTCCGCCATATCGCGGATCACGGTTTCGTAGAAATACATGATCATCGGGTTGCCGACACTGGCCGGGAACTGGCCGAGGCCGCGGTGCTTGCCGTCCTGCCGGAACTCGAGCTGCGCCAGCTTGCTGTCCTCGTCGCCGAAGGACAGGGCGATCTCGCCACTGTCCCGCGTGGCCGCCGCGGGCAGCAGGCCATTGACCACGGTGCGGTCGTAGATCAGCGCCTTGTCCCGGTCGATGCCGTCCAGCGTGCCCTGCCGGAACAGCAGGTCATATGTCTCCTGCCCGTCCAGCGAAGCCGCCAGGACCGCCGGCGCGGCCAATCCCAATGCCAGGGCAAATGCCAGGTATCGTATCATCGCTCATCCTCCCCGGCCCCAGCATGCGCCCCCGCCCCGGTGCTGTCAGTGTCGACTTTTGTCGGTGCGGCGCCCTCCCGCACAGGCGGCTCGACCTCCGTCTGCGGCGATTGCCAACGCACCTTCCATTCGATCAGCGGACGCAGGCGCGACACCTGCACCGGCTTCGTCATCACCGAAAACCCGATGTCCCGCCCCGCCTCCATCAAGGTGTCGGAGCGGTTCGCGGTGATCAGGATCGCGGGCACCTTGACCCGCGTCAGCGCCCGGATTTCCCGGATCGTCCTCACCCCGGTGTCGTCACCATCCAGTTGGTAGTCAGCCAGGATGATGTCCGGCGGCATGCCCATGTCGCGCACGTGCCGCAGGGCCTCTTCGGTCGAGCGTACCGGCAGCACGTCCGCGCCCCAGCTCTGCAGCATTTCCGTGGTGGCAAAGAGCACATCTTCGTCGTTTTCGATGACCAGCGTGATGAGGTCCAGCCGCTGATCGTTGGGCGTGGACAGGATGGGCTCGTCCTCCGCCATCACCAGCGGCGCGGCGATCTCGTCGAGTTCGATGCAGAAGATCGACCCGGCCCCGGGTTTCGAGCGCAGCCAAAGCTTGTGCCCGAGGTGGCGGCAGGCCCGCTCCACGACGGACAGGCCCAGCCCCATGCCGCTGCCCATGGGAGCATTCTCGGCGCGTCCGAATTCCTCGAAGATGCGTTCCTGGTCGCGGCGGGATATGCCGATGCCATCGTCCCAGACCTGCAATTGCAGCTTGCCCTGCCGCCGCCGGCATCCCACCACCACGCGCCCTCCGGGCCGGTTGTACTCAATGGCGTTGACCACGAGGTTCTGCAACGAGCGCAGCAGGTACACCGGGTCGGAGCGGACGAAAGCCATTGACGGCACCACGCTCAGCTTGACTCCCTTCTGTTCCGCAAGCGCGCTCTGGTCCTCGAACACGCCCTGCATCAACCCGGCGAGGCACACCTCGGACGGCTTGATGGCATCGGTCTCGGCCCCGTCCAGTCGCGAAATGTCGAGCAGCGAGCGCAGCAGTTGCTCCGTCGACGTGAAGGCGCGATGCAGGCGCGTCACGCTTGGGTAAAACTGGGTCGCCTCCGTGGTCTCCATCAGGTTGGCCAGAAGCAGCTTCGCCGCGTTGATCGGCTGCAGCAGGTCGTGGCTGGCAGCGGCGAGGAACCGGGTCTTGGACGAAACAGCCGCCTCCGCCCGCTCCTTGGCCAGCCGCAATTCTTCCTCGACCCGCGCCTGCTGCTCGTATTGCTGGGTGAGCCGCAAATTGGCCTGGGTCAGCTCCGCGGTCCGTTCCAGCACGCGTCGCTCCAGCGTTTCCTTGGCACGGCTCTCCAGTGTCACGTCCTTGAGCTCGATCACGAAACCGCCGTCGGGCAGCACGTGCGCCTGCAGATCGAGCACCCGCTGCGAGCCATGCGCCACGCGCAGCCGCAGACCCTCCTCCTCCTGCATCTGCGCCTGCCAATCTTCCAGGTTGCGGAGGGCCTCCTCGGACATCAGCTCATGCCGCCGCGCGAAATCCAGCAAACGGCTCAGCGGCGTGCCCTGTTGCAGCAAGGTGAACGGCAGGCCCAGCAGCACGCGGAACTGGTTGTTGAGTATCATGACCTCGCCATCCGGCGAGAAGGTGCAGAAGCCCGACGACATGTTCTCGAACACCGCCTGCAGATAGGCCGCCTGCTTGTCGATCAGGCTTTCCTTTTCGCTGCGGTTCTGACGCACGATGGCCGTGATCTCGGTCAGCAGCAGCACCACGTCGTTCGATCCGGTCAGCTGGCTCGAAAGCTGATACCAACGGTCGCCCTTCAACTCGATGGTGATCGACAACACCGATCCCCCGTCCGGCCCGCCGACATGCGCCATGGAACTATGCAGTTTTCGATCCGTGGACTTCAGCCAGTCGCTCTGGGTGATCAGGCTGAAATAGGCCTCAAGTCCAAGCCCGGGTTTGATCCGCGTTGCAATGTCCGGCATCAGGCTGCGAAAGAGCTCGTTGCAGATCGAAAGCGTTCCGTCCGTGAAGAGCGCAAACCCGCCTTCCATCGCCGCCAGCGCATGGTCGAGGTTGGCCCGGGTCTTTTCCTGGGCGCCGCGCACGACTTCCAGTTCGCTGGCCGCGAGTTCGAGATCCCGCGTCTTCTCGGCGATCTGCGCACGCAACTCGATCGCCGCCTGGAACGCGCTGTAGGCCGACAGGCCGAGTTCCTTCTGCCGGTTCGCCCGCCGCATCAGCGCGTCGATGATCTTCGCCTGCCGGGCGACCTTTTCCTCGGCGCTGAGGTGCGGATCGACAAGCACTAGAGCAAGCTCCTGCGCTCCGGCCCGAAGAAGGCCACGCCAACGAAAGTCTGGTTCATGTGCAAGCCCCGGTGCTGTTCGCCATAGGTGTTGAACCCGAAGACCCGGCGTTCGTTGAACCGCTCCGAAACCACGCCGGTCAACCCCTTCTGGTCGATCTCCAGCCGCCTGAGAACGCAATCGAAGGCGAGCACGAAATCCGGTGGCGCGCCCGCCGCGTTGACGAGACCGAGACCCGATCGCAGCGTGTCGACAATTTCCTTCCCCCGGCCCAACGTCATGATGAGGCCATCATCTATCGCAGCCATGAACGTCAGCCCCTGTGTCGGCGTGACGTCGCTGATCGCCCGGACATAATGGCGTTGCTTGTGCAGGACGAGCAGCGGGTTCTCGGCGAAGATCTGCGGGCTGAGCGCCTCCACCGGATGGCCGACAAGCCGCGCGTATTCGGGCGCGGCGGGCGCACCGTTGATCTCGTAGACCACCCGCTTTTCCGGATTGGCACTGGTGATCACCACCTGCGTGTCGGTCGGCATGAAATGGTCGAAGGTCAGGCCGCGGAACTCGAGGTTGGTTTCGAGAAGCAAGAGCACCGCCGCGTTGGAATGGAACCGGCCCCGGTGCAACACGAAGGTCTCGCGGAACTGGAGCCCGTCCCCCGCCGACCCGCCAAAGATCGGCAGATCGCCAAGCGCGGACTCCAGGGTCGAGGCGAGCAGATCCTCCTGGTTGGAGAGACCGTCGGTGAACAGCAACGCAAACCGCTCCCAGCCCTCCGAATGCCGGAAGCGGGCCGCGTGCTTGGTGGTCTCCGAAATGATCTCGGGAATGTTCAGCGGGTCGAGTTGGTCGTAGAGCACGGAGGCACAGCGGAAATGCCGTGCCGGGAAGGCGATCAGCAGCAAGCTGTCGTTGGCATAGCCATCCGGCGTGATTTGGCCGGCCGTCGTACAGCCAAAGGCCGGCACCCCGCCAAGCGCCGCGTCGAGTGCCTCGCCAAGCACGGCGAGGTCCATGTGCGCGGGCACAAAGACCAGCACGAAGCGCGTGGTCTGCAGGTCGATCTGCGGCGCAACCTCGTCCACCGCCTGCCGCGGATCCGTCGCCGTGGAATGTGCCACGGTGACATAGCGCGGCCCGATTGGGTCATCCCGCATGGTGCAGGTCTCAGTGCGCGAGGAAGCTCGCCGCTTCCGGCTCGGCAATGCCATGGTCGGGCGCGTTCAGCATGGCCGCCTCCACGAGCACGGCCGCCTGCGTGCGGTTCTTCACCCCGAGGCGTCGCAACAGCGCGGTGATATGCGCCTTCACCGTCGCCTCCGCGAGATCCAGTTCATAGGCGATCTGCTTGTTTGGCTTGCCGGCGCAGATCAGCTTCATCACCTTCTTCTGCTGCGGGGTCAGCGCCGCCAGTTCCGGGCTCAGGTCCTCCGGCAAGGCCGCCGCACTGCGCACCTGTCGGAAATCGCCCGGGACGTACTTGCGCCCGGCCGTGACCTCCAGGAGCACATGCCGCAGGTCCGCGGCGGAGCTGTCCTTCGGCATGAACCCGGCAGCGCCCTCATCCATGAGCGCATGCACGAGTTCCACCGAGGCGAGCGAGGAAATCACCAGAATCGGTGTATCCGGCAACCGCCGCCGCAGGTTGAGAAACCCGGAAATGCCGGCAACATCCGGCAACTTGAGGTCAAACATGACCAGTTGCGGCTCGAAGCCGCGATCGACGATCTCCAGCGCCTCTCTGAGGGTTCTGGATTTCCGGCATGATGATCCCGGAAAAACCCGCTCTACCGACGATGCCAGGGCATCGCTGTAAAGCGGGTGGTCGTCGACAATGAGCACATCGTCTACATGCCCCTGCGTTACCGCAATGGTTGAGTGTTGCATGGTAGTGCCTCCCTGCGGAGGAGGCTATCGTATGCCGGATTCATTGCAAGGCTTCAGTTTCCGATCGGCGGGAATCCGATACTAATGTCTAATGTGGCTTATCCGCGCGGCTACTTCAGCGCACCGCTGGCCTTGGCGACATGGGTAGCGATGGCATCCATCAGGGGCGGAGAGAGACAATCATAGGGCGAAAGTCCCAACTCCGTAAGACGGCCCCGGATTTCGTCCATCCGGCTCGGGTCGACCCCGCTTTCGATGACCGAAGAGACGAAGGCCGCGAATTCGGGCGCGGACCAGCCGCTTTGTCCGGACAATTCCGTATGCACGAAGTCGAGGCCATGGAACGGGTGCCCGGTGTTCTCGATCCGGCCGTACATATGCACGCCGCAACCCTTGCAGGCATGACGCTGGATGGCCGCGCTGGCGTCGACGATCTCCAGCTTGTCGGCGTTCTCCTCGACAGAGAGCGCATCGCGTCCGACCACCGCCACCTGGCTGAAAATCGCTCCCTGCGGTTTCCAGCACTTGGTGCAGCCGCACACGTGGTTGTGGGCGGTTTGCGCCGTGATCCGCACCACAACCGGGTTCGTGGTGCATTTGCAACGCAACGTGCCACCTGAAAATCCGACCCCCGTCGGCGGGATGCCGTGATCCACCTGCGGATGAATCTTCACATGGCTGTACTGGGGCGTACTGGGGCCGGAAACCCCCTCGTTGCCTCCGAAGAGCTTGTCCAAAAGTGACATTGTCTGTCCTCCCTTCGGCCCGCGTCTTGTGCGCGGGCCATTGAAGGACGGTGACCGCATGGGTTGATTCGCACAATTCAACCCTTGGTCTGTGTCCGGGACGCCGGAGTCAGGCGATGTTCTGCGCGATCCACCGTCCCCAGGGCCGTAGCCGATCCCGTTTGGCATGCAGGAAGACCGTCAGAGCGAGGGCCAGCGAAAGCACGACAAAGGGTGTCCCCGCCCCGCCCGCGCTCAGCAGCAACGCAAGCAGCGAGGCGAAGACCTGCCCCGCATAGAGCGCCGAAGCGATCAGCCCCGCCGTGGCATTGGCGGTCTCCGGAGGCCCCGCCGCCATGATCCGCCGCACGGTCAGCGGCAACAGCACGCCAAAGCCTGCGCCAAGCAGCATCGCCGCGATCAGCAATGCCGGAACCGAGGTGCCAAGCCCGAATTCCATGAGCCCGAGGATCACCGCCGCCATCGCCGCCGCTTCGGCCGTCTCCTCTCGCACCGCCTGCATCAGCGCCGCAATGCGCCATGAGGTCAGCCCGCTGACCAGCGTCGCCGCGGCAATCGTCAACCCTGCCAGTGCCGGCATGTCGCGCACCGCTGGCATGAACGGAGCCTGGACCGGGACCAGATAAAAAGCGGTCATGGCGAGCGCAATGGTCGCCAGTGGCGTCTTCAACGTGGCAAGATCGGGCCGCGCGGACACCTGCCTCACAGGCGCTTTCCAGTCGAAGCCCGAGACGACGAACGCCACCGGCAAGGCCATCAGGTAGAGCACGAACGGCACGCGCCAGCCCATCTGGGACAACAGCCCACCAAGCAGGACGAAGACCACGCCGCCGAAGGTGTTGATCGCCGACTGCCGGTTCACCACCTCGGCCCGCTCGGCGCCCTGATACTGCACCGCAATCGCCGCCGTAGCGAAGCACAGAACCGCCGCCGTGGCGAGTCCAAGACCGATACGGCTCATAAGAAGCCAGGCGAAGCCGCCCGCGAACCCGCCAAGGATGCCAAACCCCGCCAGCGCGCAGAGCGCCGCAATAAAGCCCTTGCGCTGGTCCATCTGCGCGGTCCTGCGTCCAATCGCCGGGCCCGCCAGCATGATGGCGAAAGCCGGCAGCACGAGCGCGATCCGACCCCAGACCGACGCGCCGCCGGCCAGCGCCTCCTCCATCAACGGAACCGCCGGAGCAATCGCCGCGCCGCTCATGACGGCGCAGGCGCTTGCGGCCCAGATCACCCCGCGCCGGGAAGGCGCAAGGGTCGGCAAGTCTTCGGCGACGCTCATTCCGCCGCCCACCGCTGCGGAACCGGCTTGCGCTGCACCGGGGAGAGCAGGCGCTGCACCGCGAGGTCGGCGGAGGTCAGGCAGCCTTCCATCGTGTGCCCTTCGAGGTAATCCCCGGCGATCTCCAGCCCGTTGACGCTTTCCGCCGCCCGCAGGATGTCCCGCTTTTTCTGCGTGAAAAAGGGCGCATAGCCGCAGATGCCGCCGGGATGCCGCGCCACGTGCACTTTCAGCCGCGCCGCCTTGATCGGCAACCGCTTGGAGAAGGTCTCTTCCGCGATCTGCACCAGCTCCGAGTCGGAACGGTCGAGGATGTCGCGCGCCGCCTTGCCCGAGAGGGTGAAACGGACGTGATGCGGCGAATGCAGGCGGTTGGCGGAGCAATGGCCCAAAGGCGCACCCGGCTCGAACATGATCGAATGCACGCCATCCTTGAACACCGGCGCGTCGTAGACGGCGTTGACCATCGCCAGGGGAAAATACCGCAGCTGATCGAGCGCCACCCGGCCATAGGCGGGCAGGTCCGCGATCTGGCGCAGGACATGCGCGGGCACCGCCGAGATCACCCGGCTTGCCGGGATCATCCGCGGCCCGGTCTTCTCCTCCAGCATCAGGCCACTGACATGCCCGTCGTAGGTCAGAACCTTGCGCACCTTGGAACCGAAGCGGATGGTCTTCCCCTGCGCCAGCGAATCGTGGAACTGCCCGATGCCGCCCGCGATGGCGTGATGAGAGCCTTTGCCGAAGCCGGAGGCGAAGAGCATCATCAGCGATGGGTACAGCTCCGACGGCTCTGCCCCGCCCATGATGATGGAAAACAGGCGCAGCGGCCCATCATTCAGGCGCCGGGTGAAATGCCGGTCGATGGTCTTGTGATCCCAGCGGTTTTCCACCTGCTCGATCAGCCCATCCGTGTAATTCAGCCGATCCGCATTCTGCCGGGCGTAGTTTAGGAAGTTCCGGAACTGCAGGGCCCCGCGCGGCCCCAGCGCCGACGCCAGCCGCAGATCGCCGGTCAGCGTCTTCGACTTCTCCAACGCCACCAGCGCGTCGTTCAGGACGATGTGGAACCCCGGGTGCTGGTCCTCGAACTCCGATATGCCGAACTCCTTGAGCAAGGCATTGAACCGCACCCAGGCGCTGGAGAAATTCTTGCCGCCGATTTCAAAGGCATGCTCACCCTGCCGGATGCAGGCAGCGCGGCCGCCGACATGGGTCCCGGCTTCGTGTATGATGCTCGGAATGCCCCGGGCGGCGAGGTAATGGGCGGCGCCGAGGCCGGAAACGCCGGCACCGATGATATGAACGGGATCCATCAGGCTTCTCCTTGAACTGATTTCTTTGCCCGGCTCTGCACGCGGGCGGTGTGAATGGAACATTTGGCAAAGGGTTTCTGCGCAGCGTAGAGCCAGGCGGAGCGGCTCAGCCGCCCCCTGCCGACGTCGGAAAACTGCCGGGCCCCGCGCAGGAACACGCCCTGCGAGAGGTCAGCCAAGGGCTCGACCTGCTCGATGGTCACGCCGGTGAGAATGTCGCGGATGCGGTGATCGCCATCCGCCGTTGCATTGAGATACCGCTGCACCTGCATGAAGCATTCGAGCAGATAGAGCGGATGCACCGCCTGCGTCGTGTCGGCGAACAGGCAGCGGGAGGAGATCGGCAGCAGACGCGTCTCGATGTGATCATCCGTCACCACCGGCGTGGTGATCAGCACGTTCTCCGGCCGCACCTTGTTGAGCGGCTTGCCGTCACACGGCGGCAGACCATGTCCCGGCTGGAAGGTCTCCCGTTTCGGCAACGGGCGCAGTTGCCGGGTCAGCTCGACCTCGATCCGGGCGCGCTGCTTGCCGGTCTGATGGATCTCCACCTTGCAGCACAACCGCCCGTTTTTCTCGGCGGTGTAGGTCTCCACCGTCACCGGCGCATCGAACAGAACGTACTGGATGAAATCCGCCCGCACGGCACTGACGTAGCATGGCGCCGTGGCGCAATTCTGCGCTGCCTGTACCGCGCTTTCGAGCAGCAACAGGCCGGGGACATGGTCCAGCGGATGGTCGAAGAAGAACGGATGGGACTGGTCGATGATCAGCCGCGCCACGCCGGGGCGGTCGCTCGGGCAATATTGCAGGACTGCGTTGCGCAGGTCCATGCGGCGGTCAAGGGCGCTCATGCCTTCGTCTCCCGGTTCAGCGCTTTGATGAAGGCGGCGGTTTCCTCGACGGGGTCGAGCCCGGCGGCAAGCGCAGTTTCGACGACGCCGGACACCGCGCTGCCGACGATGGCGATGTCCGCCCCTGCGGCAAACGCCTTGCCCACATCACTCGGGGTCTTGAGGCCAAACCCGAGCGCGATCGGCAGGGTCGTGTGCCCGCGCAGGGCTTCGATCTGGCAAGTCAGGTCCGCCGGATCGACAGAGCCTCCGGACCGCCCATAGGATGAAACGAGATAGATGAACGCCCCGGCCCGGCCGAGCACCTGCTGACGCACTTCCGGCAGCGCATTGGCATAGATCGTCCCGACCTGCGCCAACCCCGCACCCCGTGCGGCGAGGTCGAAGCGGGTGGTCAGGACGGGCGGCAAGCCATGAGGCAGCACCCCGGCAAACCCCGCCTGCTTCGCAAGCCCGAGGATTTTCTCGAATCCTTCCGGACGCAGGGTATGGCTCGAATCGGCCAGCAGGATGATGTCCAGGGACCCGGTGAACTCGGCGGCCATGGCGATCACCGCCTCGGCGCCGGCCTCATTCCGCAAGGCCCGCTCGTGTGCATGGAGCAGCGTCCTGCCATCGGTGAAGGCGTTGCGGAACGGCAGGCACAGCTCGACCATCGCAACGCCGATCCGGACACATTCGCGGAGCAGGTCCCGTGTGGCGGCGAGCGACGGATCGCCCGCCATGATCAGCGGGCACAGCCGGTGCAACCGGGCCCGCGAAGGGATCACCGGCGTGGCATTCGAGAAATCGGGGGTATGGTTCATCATGAGGCAGCCTGGAACAAGGTGGATGGGGAGGAAGCAAGCACGAGCATCCGCGCCGCCTTGCGGTGGATCGCACCGCCTTTGATCCGCGCGGCGGAATCGACGTCCACCGCCTCGAAACCCGTCGTTTCGGACAAGTCGCAGATGCGGTCCGGGGTCAGCCCCCCGGCCAGCCAGACACGCGAGCCGTCCAGCCGGTCCCGCCAGGACGCGGCAACGGACGCATCAAGACTGACTCCTGTGGAGCCGATCGCCTGCCGCCCGCCGATGCGGTCGATCAGGAACACGTCGCAGCCCGCGGTCCTGTAGGGGTCGATCAGGCGCTGGATCGGACTGAAGCCATCGTCATCGACGTGGACCGTCTTGATGACCGTCAGCCCCTGGTCCTTGAGATAGGCAATGTCGCGCGGCGCATTGAACCCGTGCAGTTGTACATGCCTCACCGGCGTGTGCTTCAGGAGCGACCAAAGCTCCGTCACCCGCCGCTTCACGCAGACCGCGACCGGCGTGACCCGCTCCGCACACTCCGCCAGTCCGGCCAGTTGCGCGTCGCTCAGGTTCTTCGGGTGCCCCGCTATGCCGGTCCACAATCCTGCATAGCGGGCGCCCTCCTGGTCAAGAATGTCCAGTTCTTCGCGATTGGTTATACCGCAGATCTTCAAATCCATCTTTATCTCTCCGGAATCAGAATTACGGAATTCACTTCATGGAAAAACGATAGGCAAAAGCCTTGTTACATAGTGTCCAATATTTCGCCGAGTTGTGCGCGGCCCGCACGCTGTGTGACGCTGGCAAACACAGTGTGACATTGGCGACAGCGTCACGAGAGTCCTTTTATACAGGGCTTGTTCGCGCATCCATCACGCGGAGAACACCGCATATCCGTCAGTCACACACGTGACGGTTGCGCCATTTTCCGTCACATTCGAAAATCTTCCGTGTGAAAACGTCTTACAAACCGACGAAACGCCTTTTTGTTTTTTGGAAGATTCAGGCGAGGGTGACCTCGGAATAAAAATGACCGTTCCATTTCAATTCTGACCTGAGGAAATCACAAATGTTCTGCAAGACCCGCACGCCCCTTTTCGCTCTCGCAACCGCAGCCGTCGCCTCTCTGGCAGGCTACGCCGGGGCCGAGCCGCTGCTCGAACCGGCCACCCCGACATCGCCCGTCACGAATGACTGCCGCCAGGTGATGGAAGGCGTTCAGAACCGCTACAACGGCTATGACAGCTGGCGCATCGTGCACATGAAGATCACCGACGAGACCGGCGCCGTGAAGACCCGCCGCATCGCCGCCGCGCACAAGAATGACGGCATCAACCGCCGCCTGCGCTCCTACGTCTTCGATCCCGAAGAGCTGGCCGGGGTCGAATCCTCCGTGCGCGACAGCTTCGAGAAGGGCCTGCCGGACAAGGTCTGGGTCTACCTGCCCTCCGCCGACAAGATCATCGACGTGAAGTCCGAGGACCTTTCGCAGCGCCTCTACGGCTCCGACCTCGCCGTGGGCGAGATGCTGATCCGCCAGGCGGACGACTATGATTGCAAGATGCTCGGCGTCGGCGAGTTCCGCGGCTATCCGGTCTACAAGATCTATGTGAACCCGCGGACCGAGGATGAAGTCATCCGTCTTGGCCTGCGCGACGGCGAGCTTTGGGCCGACACCGAGACCTTCATGCCGATCTATTCCAGTTTCAACGCCGATGCGCCGAACGAACAGCGCGTTCTGGAAACGCTCGACCTGCGCTGGGTCAACGGTGTCTTTGCCCCGGCGAAGTACCGCGTCTCGACCATCAAGGAAGGCCGCGTCGTCTCCTTCTCCGATTTCCACACCGAGGGCGAGGCCTTCAACATCGGCCTGCCGTCGCGCTGGTTCGAGCTGGATGACCTCTCCAACCCGGCGAGCGATTTCAAGGACTTCCGCTCCGAGAACTTCGCAACCAACTGATCTGACCCGGCGCGGTCGGCCTTGCCCCGGCCGCGCCACCTCACACCCCAACAGGAGCCCGATCCATGAACCCGCTTTCCTTCATCGAAGGGGCGATGACGCGCTTTTTGCAGCTGGTCTACACCCGCCGCCTGATCGCCTTCGTCGTCCTTCTGGCAGCCGTCTTCGGCTATGTCGCGACCAACCTCCCCTCCCTCCAGAAAGACGGCCGTGTCGAAGCCTTCATGCATGAAAGCGACCCGGCCCTGGCCACCTATTACGCCATGCGCCGCGAGTTCGGGCAGGACAACCGCCTTGTCGTGGCGGTGAAGTCGGAGAACGTCTTCTCCACCGAGTTCCTGACGAAATTCTCGAAGATGCACCGCGAACTGGCGGACAATGTCCCCTATGTCTCGGAAATCTTCTCTCCTTATAACATCCCCTTCATCGAGCATGAGGACGGCGGTGTGTTCCTTGAAGAACTCGTCCGCAACATGCTCCAGCGTGGCCGCAACCCCGAAGAGCTGAAGGACCGCATCCTCGATACGCCGCTCTATCAGAACTTCATCGTCTCGAAGGACGGCAGCACCGCAGCCGTTGTGATCGAGCCCTATCGCTACGCGCCCGCCGCCGCGGACTGTGTGCCCGATCCGTCCTCCGGGGCGACCTGCGAGATCGTCTTTACACCGCTCAGCGAACGTCCGCTCCTTGGCGCCCCGCAATACGCGGAAATGACCGCCGCCGCCCGCGCCATTGCCGCGAAGTATGAAGGTCAAAGTTTCGAGATCGCCATTGCCGGCGCCCCCGTGCTTTCCACGGAAATCGTCGCGATGATGGAAGGCGACATGCCGCGCTTCACCCTCGCCTGCGTGATCCTCACCGTGCTTGCCATGATTGCGCTGCACCGCAGCTTCCTCGTCGCCCTCGGCGCCTTCCTGAGCTTTGCCACCGCGCTGTTCACCACGCTCGCCACCGTCGCCGCCACCGGCACCGCCATGACGCCCCCGGTGCAGCTGCTCATCCCGATGACGCTGGTCGTGGGGCTGTGTACCTACATCCACTTCATCGCCACGGTCCTGAAGGCCCGCAGCACTGAAAAGGATGGCCGCGAGGCGCTCAAGATCGCCGTGAAGAAGGCGAACACGCCGATCCTCTTCACCGCGCTGACCACCGCTGGCGGTCTCATCGGCCTCGCTGCCGCGCCCCTTGCACCGATCACCGCGCTCGGTGTCTTTGGCACCGTCTCCGTGGGTGTGTCCTACCTGCTCGCCATGACCTGGGCGACGCTGGTCTTCCGCACCCTGCCCGAGCGGTACCTCAACAAGCAGTCGGAAAAGCCGGGCGTCATCGCTTCCGTCCTGACCAAGGGCGCCATGATCGCCGCCGAGGCTCCGCGCCGCACGCTGGCCCTTTGCGCGGGTGTGACCCTCGCCGCGGCTCTGGGGATCTTCAACCTCAGCTACTCGCACAACTCGCTGCTCTGGCTGCCGCAGGACAACCAGGCGCGTCAGTCCACCGAGTTCATCGACGACACCTTCCACGGCACCGTGAACCTCGAAATGGTCATCACGCCGACGACCGGCTATGACTTCCGCGACGAAACGCTCCTGAAGACAGTCGAGGAAACCGCGCTTGGCTCCTATGCCGCCGTGGACATCCCGATCGGGCGTCACACCTCGATCATCTCCTTCCTCGAAGAGACAAACCAGGCGATCAACGACGGCGACCTCGCCGCGCGGACCATCCCCGGGCAGGAAGAGATCTGGGATCAGCTGCTGCTGCTCGAAGGTCAGGGCATCGACGACATGAAGCGCTACGTCTCCATGGACTACTCGTCGGGCCGCGTCTCCTTCCAGACGCCCTGGCTTGAGGCCAAGCTCTACACGGATGTGATCGAGACCATCGAAACCCGCTTCGAGACGGCCCTCGGCGACACCGCCAAGGTCGAGAGCACCGGCCTTATCGCCCTGCTTGCCAAGACCTCCAAGAAGGTTCTGGACAGCATGACGGTGTCCTATGCCATCGCCCTCACACTGGTGACAGGCATGATGGTTCTCGCCCTGCGCTCCGTTGGCCTCGGCCTCGTCAGCATGGTGCCGAATGTCGCCCCCTTCGTGGTGTTGCTCGGGGTCATGGGGTATCTGGGCATCCCGCTCGACACCTTCACGGTGCTGATCGGCGGCATCATCACCGGCCTGATCGTCGATGACACGTTGCACTTCTTCCACGGCGTCAAGAGCCGTCTGGAGAAGGGTCTGGAGATGCAGGAGGCCATCCGCGCCACCATGTCCGACATTGGCCGCGCGGTGTTCACCACCACGGTTGTCGTCATGGCCGGCTTCGCGGTGTTCAACCTCTCCTCCATGTCGAACATCCAGAGCTTCGGCCTGCTGATGGCCTCGGGTGCGCTGCTGGCCCTGCTCTCCGAAGTCTTCATCGGCCCGGCGGCGCTCATGGTCTACGACCGCCTGCGGCAGCCGAAGGCAACTGCCACGGCGGAGTTCACCGATGCACCGGCCTGAGCCGAAAACCATGGAGGCCGCGTGCGATCTGCGCGCGGCCCTCGCCTCGCTGAGGGACCCGGCACACCCGGGTCCCTTCGTCACCAAGACCGGCTTTTCCCCGGACGAAGCCTGCACCGATTTCGCCGCCAGTCACGCCGGTGTGCCTGCCCGGCCCCGGCCCGGCCCGGAGCCGGGCGTGCTCTACAGACAAGCCACGGGACCGGACCTGCTTCTCGGTCTCTATGGCTGCGAAGCGAGGCTGAAAGGATGGCTCCCGGCCCTGGCGGGCCGCGCTGTCCCGGATGCCGTTCGCCGCCTCGCCCCCCTGCCCCCGGTCCCCGGCACGTGCGACCACATCGAGGCAAAGCCCGACCTCACCGCCCTGCCCTTCCCCAAGATAACGCCCCGTGATGCGGGTCCCTACATCACCATGGGCTTCGTCTTGGCGGGCAAGCCGGGTCCCGGCCTCGCCCTCTCCGCGCACCGGATGCTGGTGCACGGACCGAACCGCCTCGCCATCTCCATGCTGCCCAGCCGCGCCCTGCGCCATCTGGCCAAGGCAGCCCATGACAAGGGCGAGGACCTTCCAGTCTCCATCAACATCGGCGTGCCGCCCGCTGTCGCCGTTGCCTCGGCCACCGCCACGGCGCATTTGCCGGAAGAATTCGACAAGCTGAACCTCGCCGGGGCGCTGGCCGGGACTGCGATTGCCGTTGCCCGGGACAAAGCCCTGTACCTGCCGCAAGCCGAATATGTCCTCCACGCCCGGCTCACGGCGAAGACCACCCCCGAAACCCTCGGCACCCGCCCGAAGGGCGTCACCCTGCCGGAGTTCCTCGGCTATGACGGCCATGCCGGGCCGGACCTGCCGATCGTCGAAATCGACCGCATCACGTACCGCCCCGGCGCGGTCCTGCAGTCCTGCCTCGGTCCGGGACGGGAGCAATCCTCGATCCTGGCGCTTGGAGGCGCCTTGGCACTTGCCCTCTCGCTGCGGACCCACGGCGGCCTCTCCCAGATCGCCGACCTGCGATACAGCGCTGCCGGGGGCGGGATGCTCCTGCTCTATGTTTCGCTCAAGCCCGGTGCAACACGTCAACTCGACCTCGCGCAACTGGCGAAACGCCTGATCGACGTCATGCCCTTTACCAAGACCATCGTCTTCACCGACGAAGACGTGGATCTGTCCTCCGACGAGGACGTACTCTGGGCCATGACCACACGCTGCAACCCCGCCCGCGACACCCATGCCATCCACGGCCTGCCCCCCTTGCGCATGGACCCCTCGCAATGCCCCGAGTGGGAAGCACATGGCGGCGCATCACCCTGCCGTAGCTGGATCGACGCCACCGTTCCGGACGCACTCAGGAATCAGACGCGGCGGAGCTTCGGCTAACATTTCGGGACCAGTCACGCGCCCGCAGACCAAAAATGCCGGAGAGATGTGTTTTCGAACCGGAGAAGCAGGATCCAGCGCCCATCCTTCTTTGGTCCAGAAATACCTTGGGGAAGGCCCGAAGGGCCGGGTGGGGGCAACGCCCCCGCACGCCGTGGAGCGGCGTTCCTCAGCCCGCGCCGAAGGCGCGGGCGAGTCGTCCCGGCGCAGCCGGGGCGAAAGACCTCAAAGAATGGATTGACCTGTCGCAGCCCAATCCTTCGTGAACTGGTCGAGGCCTTTGTCTGTCAGCACATGACTCGCCAGCCCCTTGATCACGCCCGGCGGGATCGTTGCGACGTCCGCCCCGGCAATCGCCGCGTCCTTGACGTGGTTCGCCGTGCGGATCGAGGCGGCGAGGATTTCCGTCTCGAAGCCGTAGTTGTCGTAGATCGCCCGGATTTCCGCGATCAGCTCCATCCCGTCGATGTTCAGATCGTCCAGCCGCCCGATGAACGGCGAGATATAGGTCGCTCCGGCCTTCGCCGCCAGCAGCGCCTGATTGGCGGCAAAGCACAGCGTCACGTTGGTCTTGATGCCCTTGTTCGTGAAGTGGCGGCAGGCTTTCAGCCCGTCCAGCGTCAGCGGCAGCTTGATGACCACGTTGTCCGCGATCTTCGCCAGATGCTCGCCTTCCGCGACCATGCCGTCGAAGTCCAGAGCGGCGACTTCCGCCGAAACCGGCCCGTCCACGATGCCACAAATCTCTGCGATCACTTCCTTGAAGTCACGGCCCGATTTGGCGATCAGCGAGGGGTTCGTCGTCACCCCGTCCAGCAGGCCATAATCGTTCAGTTCCTTGATGTCGTCGATGATTGCGGTGTCCACAAAGAATTTCATGGGTCAGTCTCCCTTTTTCATAAGGTAGGTTTTCACGGTGTTCACTTCTTCCGCGCTGCCGAAAACCAGCGGCACGCGGTCGTGCAGGTGCGCAGGCGCGAGGTCGAGGATCGGCGTCACGCCATCCGTCGCGGCGCCCCCGGCCTGCTCCATCAGGTAGGCGATGGGGAAAGCTTCGTAGGCGATGCGCAAGTAGCCGTCCCCATAGCCGGGGCGGGTGTCGCCCGGGTACATGAACAGGCCCCCCCGGCGCAAAATCCGGTGCAGGTCACCCACCGCCGCCGCGATCCAGCGCATGTTGAAGTCCATGCCGCGCGGGCCGGTGGAGCCGTCCAGAACGTCGCGCACGTAGGCTTGCAGCCCATCGCTCCAGCGGCGGTAATAGCTGACGTTGAACGCCACGGTCGTGGTTTTCTCCTTCACCCGCACGTCCGTTGCGTCGATGAAATATTCGCCGCTCACCGGGTCGAGCGTGGCGATCACGACCCCACCCCCGAGGCTGAAGCCGAAATCGACCGAGTGGCCGAAACTCACATAGGCCGCGCCCAGCATCTCGCGCCCCTTGCGCAGGAACGACTCCCCCGCCGGAAAGATGGCGAACAAGGCCCCCAGAGGCGCGCCGATGCCGATGCTGCCGGAGCCGTCGATCGGGTCCATGGCCACGTCGAAGATGCCGTTCGGGTCGATTTCTTCGACCTCTTCGGCTTCTTCCGACAGGACCTTCGCCACGCGCAGGCCACGGAAGGCGTCGATCATGTGATCGTGTGCGCCCACATCCAGGGCCTTCTGCCGGTCGCCGCTGTCATTCTCTCCCACGATATGTGTCGGATCGCCGGGCAGGCTCCCCTGCGCGAGCCGCAGGGCCAAGGGCACCGCCTCATCCGCCATGGCCAGCACCAGCGCCGCCAGCGCCTGCCGCGCATCGTCGTCTCCGGCCCAGTGGTGCAGGTACTCCGGCAGGCTTTGCGCGGTGATCGGTTCATCCCGGTCGAGCGCGAGGGGCATCACGTCGGATGTCATTTCATGGGGCATCGCTGTCTCCTCCGTTGCCCGACATATAGCGCCCTCACGCAAAATCACAACAGAAAATAACATCAAAAAATCCCAAAATCACACCATTGACGGTATTTTTGTGACGTGTCATGTTACGTATCAGGAGGACTCACCAGTGAAACGCGACGACAGACAGCAAGCGATCATGGATCTGCTGGTGGCAGAAGGCACGGTGGAGCTTGACGCTCTGGCCGAGCGTTTCGCCGTGTCGCGCATGACAATCCACCGCGATCTGGACGAACTCGAAGGCGCGGGCCTTTTGCGCAAGGTGCGGGGCGGCGCAACGATCCAGTCCGGCACCCGGTTCGAGTCCGATTTCCGCTTTCGCGAGCGCCAGAACGCCGGGGCGAAGGCCGCCATGAGCCGTGCCGCGCTCGACCTGATCGAGCCGGGCATGACCGTGATGATCAACGACGGCTCCATGACCGCCGTATTGGGCCAGATGCTCCCGCAGAAGCGGCCCCTGACCGTCATCACCAACAACGCCGCCGTCATCGACGCGCTGAAAGCCGAGTCCGGCGTCACGCTGATTGCTCTCGGCGGCACCTATTCGGCGAAGTACAATGCCTACCTCGGCAAGCTGACCGAAGACGCGCTCGCCACCCTGCGGGCTGACATCGCCTTTATCTCCACCCCCGCCGTCATGGGGCTGGAAACCTTCCACATGGACGACAGCGTGGTGCAATCGAAGCGCCGGATGATGGACCAGGCCACGATGCGGGTGCTGGTGGTCAACCATACCCGCTTCGGGCAGGCCGCGCTTTACCGGCTCGCCGCCCTGGATGAGTTCGACCACATCATCACCGACGCCCTGCCCGCCGAAGACGCCCGCAAGGCGCTCGATGCCAAGGGCATCGCCCTCACCATTGCGACACAAGACCCCGAGAAAGCCACGGCATGAACACCCCCGACATCTGGATTGGCACATCCTGGAAGATGAACAAGACCCTCGCAGAGGGCGAAGAATTCGCAAAGGCGCTGGCCGCGGCGGACGCATCGCGCGATCCCCGCATTCAGCGCTTTGTCGTCCCGTCCTTCACCGCGGTCCGAGAGGTCAAGCGGCTCCTCGAGGATACCTCGGTGAAGGTCGGGGCACAGAATATGCACTGGGCCGACGCGGGCGCCTGGACCGGGGAGGTCTCTCCCCTCCAACTCACCGACTGCAATCTCGATCTGGTCGAGCTGGGCCATTCCGAGCGCCGCGCGCATTTCGGCGAGACGGATGAGACCGTCGGCCTCAAGACCGAAGCCGCCGTGCGTCATAGGCTGATCCCGCTGATCTGCATCGGCGAGACGCTGGCCGAGCGCGAAGCGGGCCGGGCGCGAGAGGTGCTCGAAAATCAGGTACGCGGCGCCCTTGGCAAGCTCACCGGCCCGCAAAAGGACGCCACCATCGTCCTCGCCTACGAGCCCGTCTGGGCCATCGGCGAGAACGGCATCCCGGCCACCTCGGGCTACGCCGACGATCGGCAGGCGGAGATCATCGCCGTGGCGCAGGACGTGCTGGGCCGCAAGATCCCCTGCCTCTATGGCGGGTCCGTCAATCCGGGCAACTGCGAGGAACTGATCGCCTGCCCGCATATCGACGGCCTCTTCATCGGACGCTCTGCGTGGAACCCCGAGGGCTACCTCGACATCCTCGCCAGATGCGCCGCCACACTGTAAACCCTTGCATTGGAACACTGACATGAAAATCGCAGTCGCCGGAGACAGCGCGGGCGAAGGTCTCGCCAAGATCCTCGCCGAGCATCTCTCCAAGTCTCATGACGTATCCGAAATCTCCCGCACCGCGGCGGGTCCGGACGCCTTCTATGCCAACCTCAGTGACCGCGTCGCCTCGGCCGTCCTCGCGGGCGAATACGAGCGCGCCATCCTGATCTGCGGCACCGGGATCGGCGTCTGCCTCGCGGCGAACAAGGTCCCCGGCATCCGTGCCGCGCAGTGCCACGACACCTATTCGGCAGGCAAAGCCGCGACCTCCAACAACGCCCACATCATCACCATGGGTGCGCGCGTGATCGGGGCGGAACTGGCCAAGGACATCGCTGACGCCTGGCTGTCGAAAAAATTTGACGAAAATGGTCCCTCGGCCGGGAACGTTTCGGCAATCATGGACGTTGATGCCAAGTACAACAAGGCCTGAGATCCTCCCTCCCTCCGGGGTTTCGACCCCGACCAGGCCACCCCAGCCCATGGCGCCTCCCCCCCTGCGCCATGGGCTTTTTCGTTGCCGTGCGGCGCCAGTCGCACCCTTGCCCGAACATCACTCTCCGGGTGCCGCGCTCCGGGCAAGGCGGGTGCTGAGGAAGGCCCCGGCTTCTTCCAGGATCGGGTAGGCGGCGTAGCTGAGCGAGGTGTTGACCTGCTTGAGCAGACGCAGGATTTCCTGGTGCATGTTCGTGCTGGCGACGCTGTCGGAGCCGCGATCCTGCAACCGCTGCAGGTGCCGTTCCTGCAAGGTCTGCTCCAGCCCCCGCATCTTGTCCTTCTGCGCCACCAGTTGCCGGGCGTCGTCCGCGCTGCCGGTGGTCAGCACGCCCATCGCAAGCTGCGCATTGGCGCAGACCACGTCATGCAGCGTTTCGAGATCGGCCAGCCCTTCGTCCGAGAACCGGACAGCCTGTCGCTGCATCTTCTGCGCGATGGCCAGCAGGTTGACCGCAATCCGGTCGGCGGCCTCCTCCAATCCGTTCGCCACGGTGACAAGCTCCAGGGTCTGCCGGGACTGGTCGTCCGAGAGCGTCCCGGCCCGGAGGCGCGAAATGTACAGCTTCGACTCGAAGTGCATCCGGTCCACGGAATCCTCGAACCTCCGGATGCGTGCGCCCGTTTGGGCATCCCACTGGCGATACAGGGGTTTGACCAGGAGCAGCATGGCCTGCACCGTCTCGCCCATGCGCATCAGTTCCCGCCGCGCACAAGCGAGGCCGAGGCGCGGGTCGGAGAGGGCGTCGGGATCGAGCGCGCTCAGACTCTCCTCCGCCATTTCCGGCTCCGGGCGCAGGACCTTCTCCCCCAGACGCGGCAGACGCGTCGACAGCGGAAGGGCACAGAGAACAAGCGCGGCGTTGAACAGCACGTGCAGCGTGATCGCCATCGCGCCCGAGTCCATGGCCGGAACCGGCAGCCCGCCCCAGGCCAGCACCGCAAGGCCCGCGAGGGCAAGGCTGCCCCGGGCGATAAGGTTCGCGGTGGTCACCGCCCGCACCGCCCGCGCGGCGCCGGCGAGCAGCGTCATCGGAATGACCGCCCCGCCCAGATTGGCCCCGAGCACCAGCGCCGCCGCCACGGGCCAGGGCGTCACGCCGGTTGCGGCAAGACTGGCAACCGTGAGCACGGCAGCAAGGCTCGAATGCATCGACCAGGCAAGCACGGCCCCGAGGGCAAACGCGCTGAGCAGGTCGCCGGACAGGTAGGCGGCGATGGCCCGCACGATCTCGTTGCCCGCGATCGGTGCGGTGGCCTCGCGGATCATCCCGAGCGCCAGCAGCATGAGCGCGAGCCCCACAAGGATCCGCCCGGCCTGCTGCAATGTCTGCCGCCCGGACCGGAAGTTGAGTCCCACCCCCACCAACAGCAGCACGGGAACCGCCGCCTGGATCGGCAGGAACAGCACACGCGCCATGACGGCTGAGCCGAGTTCCGCTCCGATGATCAGCATCAGTGCCGCGCCCGGAGCGATGGCTCCACCGGCGATGAAGCCGCTGGCGATCAGCGTCACGGCTGTGCCGCTCTGCATCAGCATGGCCGCGAGCAACCCGCCGAGAACCGCCGTCGGGTGATGGCGGCTCAGGCGTCTCAGGCCACGGCTGACCTCGCCCAGGAACGCCCGCTCGACGCCGGTACGCACCAGCCGAACCGCCCAGAGCAGCAGCGCGACCGCTGCGAAGAGATGCATGAGAAACGCGATCAAAGCCTTTGTAAACCTTTCATAACCCGGAGCAATCCGTGGGGTTGCAGGGAAATTCATCATCAGAATGTGGGTTATGCAACAAAAATGATTGAAACTCGCCTGAAATGCCACAAACATGATCGCGAACCGCGAGTCAGGGAACAGGATGACGCAGGCCGATCTCAGCACGGGCAAGCCGAAGGACGGGGCCGCCGACGGGCCTGTGCGCCTGCGCAAGGCCGAGCGGCGAGAGCGCATCCTGTTTGAGTTGAAACTGCGGCCGCATGTGCGGATTTCGGAGCTGTCGGAGATCCTGCACGTCTCGACCGAAACCGTGCGCCGCGACTTCGATGCGCTGGCCGATGACGGCCTCGTGGCGCGTGCCCATGGTGGCGCAACGGCGGCATCGCCGGGACATTATCCCGGCCTCGACGAGCGCGCCCACGCCCGGATCGGCGAGCGCGAACGGATCGGCAAGCGGGCGGCGCTCATGGTACAGCCCGGCGAGACACTGATGGTCGACAGCGGGTCCACAACAATCCAGTTCGCCCGGGCACTGGCCCTGAACGGCACGCCCTGCACCGTCATCACCAACTCGATCCCCATCGCGATGACGCTCGAATCCGGCGTGCAGCATGTGATCCTCTGCCCCGGTACCTATCAGCCTGCCGAATCCGCCGTCACCGGCACGGACACGCTGGACTATCTCGCCCGCTACAACGTCGATCGCTGCATGATCGGGGCTTCGGGCCTGACGGAGGACGGCCCTTCGGAAACCGTACCCGGCTTCGCGGCGGTGAAGCGTCTCATGCTGGCCCGCGCCGCGTCGCGCCACCTGCTGATCGACGCGCAGAAATTCGGACGGCGGGGGCTCAATGTCGTCGGCAGTCCGGAGGATCTCGACGGGCTGGTCGTCGACAGGATGCCGGAAGCCGCGCTGTCGGCGGCGTTGACGGCGGGAGGCGTCGACATCGTGCTCGCGGACTGACCCTTCGCGCTACTGGAACAGACCAAGACAGAACAATGCGGCGCAAAAGCCGCACAATCGGGAGGAAAGACAATGAAAGAGACATTCAAGCTGATGCTCGGCGCATCCGCGATGGCGCTGCTGTCCACCGCGGCCATGGCGCAGGACTGCCCGCGCGGCGATCTGGACGCGCGGTATTGCGACGCCGATGGCGACCTCGTCGCCGATATCCCCACGGACGAGAGCCAGTGGCTCGACCCCGATACGCTGGTCTTTGCCTATACGCCGGTCGAAGATCCCGCCGTCTACAAGACGGCCTGGGCCGATTTCCTCGACTATCTGAAGGAAAAGACCGGCAAGGAGGTGATCTTCTTCCCGGTGCAGAACAACGCCGCACAGATCGAGGCGATGCGCTCCGGCCGTCTGCACATCTCCGGTTTCAACACCGGCTCCAACCCGCTGGCGGTGAATTGCGCGGGCTTCCGCCCCTTCACCATCATGGCCTCCGAGGACGGCTCCTTCGGCTACGAGATGGAAATCATCACCTACCCCGGCTCCGGCGTGGAGAAGATGGAAGACATCAAGGGCAAGCAGCTGGCCTTCTCCTCGCCCACGTCCAACTCCGGTTTCAAGGCTCCGTCCGCGATCCTGAAGGGCGAGTACGGCATGGAAGCCGAACGCGATTTCGAGCCGGTGTTCTCGGGCAAGCATGACAACACCATCCTTGGGGTCGCCAACAAGGACTACACCGCGGGGGCCATCGCCAACTCCGTCATGCACCGCATGATCGAGCGCGACGTCATAAAACCGGATCAGGTGGTCTCGATCTACAAGTCCCAGACCTTCCCGACCACCGGCTTCGGCGTGGTCTACAACCTCAAGCCCGAGTTGCAGGAGCAGATCCGCGACGCGTTCTTCACCTTCCCGTGGGAAGGCTCGTCCTTGCAGGAGGAATTCTCCAAGTCCAACGAGGCACAGTTCATCGAGATGAACTACAAGGACTTCTGGGACGTGATCCGAAAGATCGACGCCGCGAACGGCGTGTCCTACGCCTGCGAGTGATCCGCTTTCACTGACTGACACCCGGACGGGGCCATCGCGCTCCGTCCGCTTCGCACTTGGGAAACGGGCATGCTTCGCCTCGAAAAACTGACAAAGACATACAAGACGGGCGACATGGCACTGAAGGGCATAGACCTCGACGTGCCGGCCGGCCAGGTTCTGGCGCTGATAGGGCCTTCGGGCGCGGGCAAGTCGACGATGATCCGCTGCATCAACCGGCTGGTGGAACCGACCTCCGGCGCGGTGATGCTGGACGGGACGGATCTGACCAAACTCGGGGCCGGAGCCCTGCGCCGGGCGCGGCGCGAGATGGGCATGATCTTTCAGGAATACGCGCTGGTCGAGCGACTGACGGTAATGGAGAACGTGCTCTCCGGGCGGCTTGGCTATGTCGGCTTCTGGCGCTCGTTCCTGCGCCGCTTCCCGCAATCGGACGTGGACGAGGCGTTTCGCCTGCTCGACCGCGTCGGCCTTCTGCACATGGCGGACAAGCGGGCGGACGAACTCTCCGGCGGTCAGCGCCAGCGGGTCGGCATCTGCCGGGCGCTGATCCAGCAGCCCAAGCTGCTGCTGGTGGACGAGCCCACCGCCTCTCTCGACCCGAAGACCAGCCGCCAGATCATGCGGCTGATCTGCGAACTTTGCGCCGAGCGCGGCCTCGCGGCGATCATCAACATCCACGACGTGGCGCTGGCGCAGATGTTCGTGCCGCGCGTTGTCGGGCTGCGCTTCGGCGAGATCGTCTTCGACGGGCTGCCGACCGCGCTGACCCCGGACAAGCTGACCGAGATCTATGGCGAGGAAGACTGGGAGGCGACGATCCAGAAAGACGACGACCCCGAGACGGAGGCGGCGGAATGAGCCACCGGGAACTCGACGACATGCTGGGCACAGGCTGGCGCAAACCGCCGCTGATCCGGAATGCCGGGCTGCGCTGGGGGCTGATCGCAGGGTTCGCGGTCTACCTCGTCGCGGCGGTCTCCACCATTCCGGTGGATTGGGGCCGGGTCTGGGAAGGGTTGGACCGGGGCTGGCAATTCGTGCTGGCCTTTACCCATCCCGATTTCATCACCCGCTGGTCCGACATCTGGGATGGCCTTGCGGAGAGCATCATCATGACTGTGGCGGCCTCTGTCGTGGGGATCGCCATCTCCATCCCCATCGGTCTGGGCGCGGCGCGCAACATCGCGCCCCTGCCCGTCTACGTGATTTGCCGCGCGATCATCGCCATCAGCCGTGCCTTGCAGGAGATCATCGTTGCGATCCTGCTTGTCGCCATCTTCGGCTTCGGCCCGCTGGCCGGGTTCCTGACGCTGAGTTTTGCCACCATCGGCTTCCTGTCGAAACTGCTGGCCGAAGACATAGAGGCGATGGACCGGGTGCAGGCGGAGGCGATCAAGGCCAGTGGGGCGCGTTGGATGCAATGGATCAACTACGGCGTCCAGCCGCAGGTCATGCCGCGTCTCGTCGGTCTGTCCATGTACCGCATCGACATCAACTTCCGCGAAAGTGCCATCCTCGGCCTCGTCGGCGCCGGGGGCATCGGCGCGACGCTCAACACCGCCTTCGACCGTTACGAGTATGACACGGCGGCGGCCATCCTGATCCTGATCATCGGGATCGTCATGGCGCTGGAGTATCTCTCCGGCGTGATCCGGGCGAGGGTTCAGTGATGGTGGTCCTGACGCAAAACGACACGCAGGTCTGGCGGCGCAGGACCACCGGACAGGCACTCATGCGCTGGTTCGGGTGGCTGATCGGGCTCGCCGTCTTCCTCTACTGCTGGCACCAGATTTCCAGCGCGACCACCTGGTTCTTCGTCTGGGACGCGCCGCGCATCGCGGGCGACATCTGGGACCGGGCGACCCCGCCGCGCTGGGAATACATCGCCAAGCTCGGCCGCCCGATCTGGGACACGCTGAACATCGCGACGCTGGGCACGCTGATCTCGCTGCTGCTGGCCATTCCCGTGGCCTTCCTCGCGGCGCGCAATACCACGCCGTCCCGCCTTATCGCGCGGCCCGTCGCGCTACTGATCATCGTCTCCACCCGTTCGATAAACTCGCTGATCTGGGCGCTGCTGCTGATCGCCATCATCGGGCCGGGGGTGTTCGCCGGGGTGGTGGCCATCGCCATCCGCTCCATCGGCTTCTGCGCCAAGCTGATCTACGAGGCCATCGAGGAAATCGACCACGGCCAGGTCGAGGCGATCACCGCCACCGGCGCCAGCCGCTGGCAGGTCATGGCTTTTGGCATCGTTCCGCAAATCCTGCCCGCACTGGCCGGGGTGGCCGTCTTCCGCTGGGACATCAACATCCGCGAGTCGACCGTGCTCGGCCTCGTCGGCGCGGGCGGCATCGGATTGCAGTTGCAGAGCTCGCTGAACGTGCTGGCCTGGCCGCAGGTTTCGCTGATCCTGCTGGTGATCCTCGCCGCCGTCGTCATTTCCGAATGGGTTTCGGCCAAGGTCCGGGGGGCGATCATTTGAGCATGACCGTGGATACCGCCTTTGCGGCGTACGAAGCGGTGCGGCACCGCCTGCCTGCACCGTCTAACACCGCAACCCGGCCGCACTGCGTCGAAACGCTCGCCGATGTGGCGGACCGCTACGATGCCTTCCTGCTCGACGCCTTCGGCGTTCTGAACATTGGCGAGACCGCCATCGAAGGTGTCGCCGGGCGCATCGCGGACCTGCGGGCCGCGGGCAAGCAGGTGCTCATCGTCTCCAACGCGGCGGGGTTTCCCCACGCCGCGTTGATGGAGAAATATGCGCGGCTCGGCTATGACTTCGCGCCGGAGGAGGTCATCACCAGCCGCCGCACCCTGCTCGAAGGGCTGAAGGGACGCGGTGGAACACGCTGGGGGCTGATGGCGACACGCAGCACCGGGTTGCGCGATCTCGAAGGACTCGATCTCGTCTATCTCGAGGAAGATCCCGCGCCCTATGCACAAGTCGAGGGTTTCCTGCTCGTCGGCAGCGCGGCCTGGACGGAGGGGCGGCAGGCGCTTCTCGAAGCCGCCATCGCCGAGCGCCCGCGCCCCGTGCTTGTCGGCAACCCCGACATCGTCGCCCCGCGCGAGAGCGGTTTCTCCACCGAACCGGGCCACTATGCGCACCGCCTCGCCGACCGCACCGGGATCACGCCGGAATTCTTCGGCAAGCCCTTCGCCAATATCTACGACCTCGCCTTTGCACGGCTGAACCCACTGCCGCCCCGGGACCGCATCCTGATGGTGGGCGACAGCCTGCACACCGACATCCTCGGGGCGCAGACCGCTGGCGTGCATTCGGCGCTGGTCGCCGGCTACGGATTCTTTGCCGAAGGCGATCCGCAGGCCGCCATCACGCGGTCGGGCATCGTGCCCGACGTCATCGTGACCCGCCCGTGACCCTGTCACGGAACTTTCACCAAGCGCGGGCACAACGCGCAGCATCCCGGCGGCAAACGCCGGTCCAACAGACTGACCCAGGAGGGAAAACGAGATGAAACTGACCCGGACATTGATGGCCTCCGCTGCCATCCTGACCGCCGCCCCGGCCTTCGCCGCGACGGAAATCGAGTTCTGGCATGCCTTCACCGGCCGCCTTGGCGAGTTGGTGGCGGAGCAGGTCGAGACCTTCAACGCATCGCAGGACGCCTATACGGTCGTGGCCACGCACAAGGGCAACTACTCCGAAACGCTGAACGCCGGCATCGCCGCCTTCCGCGCCGGGGAGCAACCCGACATCCTCATGGTCTTCGAAGTCGGCACCGCCACCATGATGGCTGCCAAGGGCGCGGTGCGGCCCGTGTACGAAGTGATGGGCGACGGCTTCGACCAGTCGCAGTACATCGGCGCGGTCAAGGGCTACTACACCTCCGCAGACGGCAACATGCTGTCGCTGCCGTTCAACTCGTCCACACCCGTGCTCTGGGTCAACCGCACCATGTTGCAGGAAAACGGCATCGACCCGGACATCGACCTGTCCACCTGGGAGCAGGTGGGTGAGGTTCTGACCCAGCTCAAGGACGCCGGTGTCAGCTGCCCGCTGACCACGGCGTGGCAAAGCTGGATTCACCTAGAGAACCTCTCGGCCTACCACAACGTGCCCTTCGCCACCAAAGCCAACGGCTTCGAAGGCACCGACACGGAGCTGGTGTTCAATGGCGACGCGCAAGTCGCGCACATCCAGGCCATGGGCGATTGGGCGAAGGACGGCAAGTTCATGTACGCTGGTCGCCGCAACGAGGGCGGCGCGAACTTCCGCGCCGGAGAATGCGCTCTGTTCACCGAAAGCTCGGCGGGCTACGCCGGGATCAAGGCCGAAGCGCAGTTCGAGTTCGGCGTGCGTCCGCTGCCCTATTGGGCCGCTCTGGTCGATGCGCCGCAGAACACCATCATCGGCGGTGCCTCGCTCTGGGTCATGGAAGGCCAGTCGGACGAGGACGATGCCGGCGTGGCCGAGTTCCTGAAGTTCCTCTCCTCGCCGGAGATCCAGGCAAAGTGGCATCAGGACACCGGCTACCTGCCGATCACCCAGGCAGCGGCCGACCTGACCGCCGAGCAGGGCTTCTATGACGCCAACCCGGGCACGGACGTGGCGGTGAAGCAGATGACCGCGAACGAGCCGACGGAGAATTCCAAGGGCATCCGCCTCGGGTCCTTCGACCAGATCCGCACGATCATCGACGAGGAGCTGGAAGCGGTCTGGGCGGGCGACAAGTCCGCGCAAGAGGCGCTGGACTCCGCCGTCGAGCGGGGCAACCCGCTGCTGCGTCGCTTTGAGCAATCGGCCCGCTGACGCGCTAAACTATCGGGAGGGGCCCCGGTCTTTCGGGGCCTCTCCCTCGCCCTCTTTCACGGTGGCTCCCATCCGCCTGCCGCCCGCTCCCGAGATCCCCGCAAAGAGTATCCGGTCCATGCCCTTGCCCGCCCCTGATCGTCCGGACCGCGCCGTTGCCACTGGCGCACCGCACCGTCCGCATCCTCGCCTCCGAAAGGCGGTGTGCTGATGGAAAAGCGCGTCACGTTCAAAGGCGTCTGGCTGCCGTTGCTTCTGGTCCTGCCGCAGTTGCTGATTACAGCCGTCTTCTTCTTCTACCCGGCGGGGCAAGCCGTCTGGCAATCGCTGTTCATCCCGGACCCCTTCGGCTTGTCGATGCAATGGGTCGGGCTTGGCAACTTCGAATATCTGTTGGGCGATCCCTATTACCGGGCCGCTTTTCTGACCACGGCGGTCTTCTCAATCCTCGTCACCGTCGTCTCGATGGGCCTCGCCCTGTATCTCGCGGTCTTGGCGGATCGCCTGATCAAGGGCTCGGGCACCTATCGCACGCTGCTGATCTGGCCCTATGCCGTCGCGCCCGCCGTCGCCGGTGTCCTGTGGCTGTTCATGTTCAACACGCGGGTCGGCGTGGTGACCTGGTATCTTGGCCAGCTTGGCTATGACTGGAACCACGTGCTGAACGGGTCGGAGGCGATGGGGCTTGTCGTGGTCGCCTCGGCCTGGGGCCGGATCAGCTACAACTTCCTGTTCTTCCTTGCAGGTTTGCAGGCCATCCCGAAATCGGTGATCGAGGCCGCCGCCATCGACGGGGCACGCTTCTGGACCCGGTTCCGCACCATCGTCTGGCCGCTGCTGTCGCCGACAACCTTCTTCCTGCTGGTGGTCAACATCATCTATGCCTTCTTCGAAACCTTTGGCGTGATCCACACCATCACCTCGGGCGGCCCGCAACAATCCACCACGATCCTCGTCTACAAGGTCTATGCCGATGGATTCGTCGGTCAGGACCTCGGCTCCTCGGCGGCACAATCCGTCATCCTTCTGGTGATCGTCGGCATCCTGACCGTCGTGCAGTTCAAGTTCATCGAGCGCAGGGTGCACTACTGATGTCTGATCGCAACGGCATGGTTGAGAAACGCGGAGCGGGGCTCTGGCTGACCCATCTGGGCCTTATCCTCGGCGTACTTTTCATCTTCTTCCCGATCTGGCTGGCCTTCGTCGCGTCAACCGTGACCCAGCCGGAGATTGCCCGCCCGCCGATGCCACTGCTGCCGGGCGACCAGTTCTGGGAGAATTATTCCAAGGCGCTGACGTCGGGGGTGAATGCGCCGGTCGCGCTGATGCTGTTGAATTCGGGAATCATGGCCATCGGCATTGCCGTGGGCAAGATCGCCATCTCGCTGCTGTCGGCCTTTGCCATCGTCTACTTCCGCTTCCCCGGACGACACCTGTTCTTCTGGTTGATCTTCCTGACGCTGATGCTGCCGGTGGAGGTCCGCATCGTGCCGACCTACGAAGTCGCGGCCAACTTCGGGATGCTCAACAGCTATGGCGGGCTGATCCTGCCGCTTGTTGCCTCCGCCACGGCAACCTTCCTGTTCCGGCAATTCTTCATGACTGTCCCGGATGAACTCGCCGAGGCGGCGCGGGTCGACGGGGCGCGGCCCATGCGGTTCTTCTGGGACATCCTGCTGCCGATGAGCCGCACGAACATCGCCGCGCTGTTCGTGATCCTGTTCATCTATGGCTGGAACCAATACCTCTGGCCGCTGCTCATCACCACCGATCCGTCGATGAACACCATCGTCATGGGCATCAAGCAGATGTTCCCGTCCGGAGACGACATCGCCGATTGGCCGGTGATCATGGCAACGTCGATCCTCGCGATGATCCCGCCGGTGATCGTCGTGATCGGGATGCAAAGACTATTCATCCGCGGCCTTGTGGAGAGCGAGAAGTAATGGCGACCCTGACCCTTGAAAACGTCCGCAAATCCTTCGGCAAGACCGAGGTGATCCATGGCGTCGACATCGACGTGCGCGATGGCGAGTTCATCGTGATCGTCGGCCCGTCCGGATGCGGGAAATCGACCCTGTTGCGCATGGTGGCAGGGCTTGAGACGGTGACATCCGGCGCGGTGAAGATCGACGGGCGCGTGGTGAACGACGTCGAGCCGATGGACCGGGACATCGCCATGGTGTTCCAGAACTACGCGCTTTATCCGCACATGTCGGTCGAGCAAAACATGGCCTACGGGCTGAAGATCGCTGGAACCCCGAAGGCGGAGATCGAGGAGCGGGTCGGGCAGGCCGCGACGATGCTGCAGCTGGAGCCCTATCTCAAGCGCAAGCCGCGCGAGCTGTCCGGCGGCCAGCGCCAGCGTGTCGCCATGGGCCGCGCCATCGTGCGCAAGCCCGCCGTGTTCCTCTTTGACGAGCCGCTGTCGAACCTCGACGCCAAGTTGCGCGTCCAGATGCGGCTGGAGATCAAGGCCCTGCAGCGCGACCTTGGCGTGACTTCGCTCTATGTCACCCACGATCAGGTCGAGGCGATGACCCTCGCCGACCGGATGATCGTGATGAATGGCGGTGTCGCCGACCAGATCGGCGCGCCGCTGGACGTCTACGCGAGCCCGGCGACCGCCTTCGTCGCGGGGTTCATCGGCTCGCCGCCGACGAATTTCCTTGCACCGTCCATGATCGGCCAAAGCAGCGAAGGACAGATTGGCATCCGCCCCGAGCACATGCGGATCACGCCGCAGGGTCGCCTGACGGCGCATGTCGCCTATGCCGAGCCTTTGGGGGCGGAGACGCTGGTACACCTGCGCGGGCGGAACGGTGACTTGCTGACCGTTCGGCAGGACGCACATGCCCCCATCCCGCAGGAGGGCGCAAGCGTGACGCTGGATTGGGACGCAAGCCGGGAGATGCGCTTCGACCTCTCCGGCAAGCGGGTTTGACTACCAGGCCTCCGAGGTGCCGAAGGCGCAGATCGCCGTCAGTTCCTCGAACGTCCCGGGACCGGCACCGAGCACCGGTGCGGGTTTGGCGAAGGCTTCGCCGGTCGGGAACGGGCGCACGCGCCCGCCCGCTTCCAGGATCAACGCATAGGCCGCCATGCAGTCCCAAGCACTCATCCGGGGTTCGGCATAGCCGACGAGCCGTCCTGCCGCGACCCAGGCCAGCATCAGCGCGCCGGACCCGTAGCGCGTCCAGCTCGATCCCGCCTCCATCAGGTCCGCCAGCATCTGGCCAACCCGGTCAGAGGCCACCCGGTCGTTCGCTCCGATGCCGAGCAGGCCGGAGCGCAGGTCGCCCGGCATGACCCGCATCGGCGCACCGTTGAGGAAGGCCCCCTGCCCCCGCGCCGCAACGAAGGTCTCGCCGAGCACCGGCGCCACGATCACGCCGAGTGCCGGACCGTCCGCATCGTGACCGCCGATGGAGACGCACCACCCCGGCAGGCCGTTGAGATAGGGCGCGGTGCCGTCGATCGGGTCGATCACCCAGGTGAACCCGGAGGTTCCCTGCGACAAGCCATGCTCCTCGCCCAGTTGCGCGTCTTGGGGGAAGGCGCGGGCCAGGGCATCGCGGATCAACGTCTCGACGTTGCGGTCGGCTTCCGAGACAAGGTCCGTCACGTGCCGCTTCGTCTCGATCGCCAAGGCGTCACGCCGGGTGAAGTAGTCCAGAGCCATCGCCCCGGCGTCCCGCGCCACCTGCTCGGCCACTGCCAGCCGTTCGGTCAAATCCATCATGCCTCTCCCGGGATGAGCGCCAGCCCGCGCGGGCGCAGGTCGAGCACCACGGCCGTACCCACGGACAACGGCCGGTCGCTTTCGTCATCGACAACAAAGATCCGCCCGAGCGCCCCGTCGATTTCATATTCCACGTGGTCGCCAAGGTAGGCCGAGGACGCAACCGTGCCGCGCACCCCGGCGCCATCGGTGCGAACCCTGGCCGCATTGGCCCGCATGGACAGGCGCGCCGGACCTTCCCGCAGGCCCCGCGCCGGGAGCGACAGCACGACGCCGCCGACATCCACCTGTGCCGTGTCGCCGGACACCGAGAGGATCCGGCCCTCGATCACATTCGCCTCGCCGATGAAATCCGCGATGAACTCCGAGGCCGGGGCCTCGTAGAGCTCGCGGGGTGTGCCGACCTGAGCCACCACGCCGCCCTTCATCACCACGATCCGGTCGGAGACCGCAAGCGCCTCCTCCTGGTCGTGGGTGACATAGACCGCCGTGAAGCCGAGCCGTTGCTGCAACTCGCGGATTTCCGTGCGCACCCGGCGGCGAAGACGGGCGTCGAGGTTGGAGAGCGGCTCGTCCAGCAGCAACACCTGCGGCTCCAGCACCAGCGCCCGCGCCACCGCAACCCGCTGCTGCTGCCCGCCGGACAATTCCGCCGGCAGCCGCACACCGAGACCGTCGAGCCCGACCAGCGCCAAGGCCTCCCCTGCCCTCTCCCGCGCTTCCGCGGCCTTCATGCTGCCGGCTTCGAGACCATAGGCGACGTTCTGCGCCACGCTCATATGCGGGAACAATGCGTAGCTCTGGAACACCATCGACACGTCGCGCCGGTCCGCAGGCAGACGCGTGACGTCCTGACCGCCGATGAGGATGCTGCCTTTTGTCGGACTCTCCAGCCCTGCCAGCATCCGCAGCGTCGTCGTCTTGCCGCAGCCCGACGGGCCGAGCAACGTGACCAGTTCCCCCGGCGCGATGCTCAGCGACAGGTCCGGGATTGCCGTGAACTGTCCGAATGTCTTGACCACGTTACGGAATTCCACCGCGCCTCTCTGTGTCATGCCTTGACCTCCCGGGCCCGCCCGATGCGCCTCTCCCCGACCAGCACCTGGAACCCGCCGATGACCGAGATCATCACGAGGATCAGGACGGAGGAATAGGCGATTGCGATGCCGTATTCACCATTCTCGACAAGGCCGACGATATAGGCCGTTGCCATGTTGTATTTCGCACTGACCAGGAAGATCACCGCGCTGATGGAGGTGATCGCCCGCACGAAGCTGTAGACCAGCGCGGCCAGGATCGCCGGGCGCATCAGCGGCAGGATCACCTTGCGCATGGTGCGCGCGGAGCCTGCGCCGAGGGTCAGGGAGGCCTCGTCGAGCGATCCGTCGAGCTGCGCCATCGCCGCCACGCCGCCGCGCACGCCGACGGGCATGTTGCGGAAGACGAAACAGGCGATGAGGATTGCCGCCGTGCCGGTCATCTGCAGCGGCGGCAGGTTGAAGGCCATGATGTAGCTGATGCCGATGACCGTGCCGGGAATGGCGAAGCTCATCATCAGCGCGAACTCGAAGACCGACCGCCCCGGGAAACGCTGGCGCACGATGAGCCAGGCGGTCAGCAGGCCCACGGCGGCGGTCAGAGGCGCGGCAATGAGGGCGATCTCCATGGTTGTCCAGAAGCTGTCCCAGGCGACGCCGGTCCAGGCAAAGCCGTCCGTCAGCGTGACACCGAACGCACGGATGTAATGCTCGAAGGTGAGCGAGTGATCGAGGCCCCATGTCGTCACGAAACCGCCAAAGAGGATCATCGCGTAGACCGTGACGGTAAAGAGCGCCCAGACCACCGCAATCGTGATGACCGGCCAGGCCACGCGGCGCGGCAGTTGCGCATGTCGGCCGCCGTCACCCTTGCCGGTAACCGTCGCGAAGTTGCGGCCCGACAGCCAGAGCCGTTGTGCAAGGAAGGCGGAGAGGGTGAAGACCAGCAGGACCGAGGCGAGGACCGCGGCGCGTGCCGGATCGTTCTGCGCACCCACGACGGCAAAGAAGATCTCCGTCGACAGGACGCCGCCAGACCCGCCAAGGACCAGCGGGTTGCCGAAATCCGCCATCGACTCGATGAAGCCGATCAGGAAGGCATTCGCCAGCCCCGGCGCCATCAGCGGCAGGGACACCTTTCGGAAGGTGCGCCAACGGTCCGAGCGCAGCGTCTGGCTCGCCTCTTCCATGGAGGGCGAGATGCCTTCGACCACGCCGATCAGCACGAGGAAGGAAATCGGGGTAAACGACAGCATCTGCGCAATCCAGATGCCGGTCAGGCCGTAAAGCCAGCGGCCAAGTTCGTATCCGGTTGCCGCCTCGATCCATTGGGTCAGCGTGCCTTGCCGCCCGAGCAACATGGTCAACGCGAGCCCAACCACGAAGGGCGGCGTGATGATCGGCAGGACGGTCAGCAGCCGCAGCGATCCCTTGAAGCGGAATCCGGTGCGCGTCGCCACAAGGGCAAAGACGAGGCCGAGCAGCGTCGAGCCGGTTGCGGTGCAGATGGCCAGGAAGAAGGTCCGCCAGGCCACGCCGCAATTGCCACCGGTCAGGCAGGCGAGCGACCAGATCTTCGGATCGAAGATATTGTTTCGAACCCCCTCCGAGGTGAAGGAGCCGTCGAAGTCCTGGAACGCGCCGGTGAACATGGAGACCAGCGGGTAGAAGACGAAGACCGCGACCAGGAGAACCAGCAGCGTAATCGACCCGAGGACAAAGGCATCCCCTTTGAGCGCGCCGCGTTCCGCAGCGCCGAACGCAACCATGAGCGCGAAGGCGATGCCGAGAGCGATGGCCCCCGCGCCGAATGCTTGCTGCCCGGCCACGTCACCGAAGAGCGTTTCAAGCAAGCCCCAGTTCCAGCCGCGCAGGCCGATGGACAACCCTTCGACAAGCAACCAGCCAAGGCCCGCCATGCCTGCAAACGCCAGTGCCCTGCCCCGCTCTCCCGGCTGGCGCGCCAACCGCAGGTAAGCCGCGAAGGCGAGCAGGAGCAGGAGCGGCCAAAGCTGCCAGCGCCCGGTGAGGGCCTGCACCAGGCCCGGCCAGAGTTTGTCCGAGCCGACGACATCTGCCACCCACTCGAAGGTAAAGAAACCGGACCGTACGCGGTACCACGGCAGCAGCAAGAGCGCGAGCATGCTGCCCACAAGGACCAGGTCGAGCCTGCGGTTGTCAGTGTTCATAGGAAAGTCCGGAAAATCGTGGGTTGCGCGATCCTGGCCGCGCAACCCGGGGTTCCCTTACTGAAGCGGCAGGCTGCCGATCTCGGCATCCCAGCGGGCTAACAGCGCCTTGCGCCGCTCTGCGCTGCCATACTCCGCAAAGTCGTAGTCGATCAGCTTGATCTTCGACAGGTCCGGCGCCTCCTTCGGCGGCGTGGCCGAAGCGTTGGACGGGATCTGGAATGATCCGGCGGACGGCATCATGTTCTGCACCTCAGGGGTGAGCACCCAGTCGTAGAAGACCTTGGCTTCCGCCTCGTTCTGCGCGCCCTCGACCATCGACATGGAGCCGATCTCGTATCCGGTGCCCTCGCAGGGCGAGCCGACCTCTACCGGGAAGCCCTCGACCGCCTGCGCCACCGCGTCATGCTGGAATACGATGCCGAGGCCGGTTTCGCCCCGCGCCGCCGCCTTGACCGGGGCGCTGCCCGACTTGGTGTACTGCGAGACGTTGGCGTGCATCTTCTTGAGGAAGTCGAAAGCCTCGTCCTCGCCCATGATCTGCACCAATGTCGCGAGCGTGGTGTAGGCCGTGCCGGAGGAATTCGGATCGGCGATCTGGATCTCGCCTTTCAGCGCCGGGTTCAGCAGGTCGGACCAGCATTGCGGTGCGGCAATACCTTTCTTCTCGAAGATGTCCTTGTTGAACCCCCAGCCGAGCGCGCCGGAATAGACCCCGACCGTGTGATAATTGGACGTGGCCGCCTGCTGTTGCGCCCAGGGCTGGAGTTTGTCCAGCATCTCCGACTTGTACTCCGCCGTCAGCCCATCGGCGGCCGCCTGCAAATGCGGATCACCAGTGCCGCCCCACCACAAGTCCGTCTGTGGATTGCGTGCCTCGGCGCGGATCTTGGCATAAGCCTCGCCCGACGACAGGCGCACCATGTTGACGTCGATGTCGGAGTGGCTGGCCTCGAATTCGCTTACCAGCTTCTCGCAGATCACCACGTCCGCCGAACAGATCAGGTTCAGTTCACCGGCCATCGCCGCAACGGGAAACAGGACAACCCCGCCCAGAAGGGCGCATTTCAATGTCTTCATCATATCCTCCCTGGCTCCCCCGGTGGACCCGGGGGCACTGTTTTGCACAGCTGTGCATCAGCGTGTCTTTCGAATCACAAGTTGTCAACAAATCTTCACATAGGTATTGTTAGATTGGCGAACTGACGACTTGCACAGGATTGCAAACCATATGGCCAAACGACAGGTCAGCGCCCGCGACGTTGCGGAACTCGCCGGCGTTTCCCGCGCGGCCGTGTCGCGGGCCTTCACGCCCGGCGCTTCCATCGCGCGGGAGACGCGGGCCCGGATCGAGGCCGCCGCCGAGGAGCTGGGCTACCAGGTCAACCACCTTGCCCGCGGCCTCATCACGTCGAGCACCGGTCTCGTGGCCCTGATTGCCGCCGAGGTGAACACACCCTATCGCTCCGCGCTGCTCGCGGCGCTCACCGAACAGCTGCAGGCGGATGGCAAGGTCGGCATCCTGATCAACACCGACCGATCCGACGACAGCGTGGCCAAGGCGTTGCGACAGGCCATCGCCTATCGAACCGACGCGGCCATCGTCCTGTCGGGGATGCCGGACAGTTCACTCGCCGAAACCTGCCGGCGCAATGGTATGAAACTCGTGTTGATCAACCGCGACGAGGAACGGCCCGGTTCGCTGATGATCCGCGTCGGCGATGCGGACGCCGGGCGACAGGCCTTCGCCGCACTCCGCGCCGCCGGATGCCATCGCATTGCCCTTGCCAATTCCAAAGCCGGCACCGCCAGTCTCGATGACCGCGCGCGTGGCTTCCGCGAGGCCGCAGCGGACGCCGGTGTGCCGATTTTGGAAGAGGCGCTCGGCGCTACCGCCTATCAGACCGGCCTCGACCTCGGCACCCGGCTGCTGAGCCGCACCGACCGCCCCGATGGGGTGTTCTGCACCACGGACCTGATTGCCTGCGGTTTCATGGACGCGGCGCGGAGGCGACTGCGGCTGCGCGTGCCGCAGGATCTGTCCGTGATCGGGTTCGACGACATCGACCAGGCCGGATGGGAATCCTACGCACTGACCACCTTCCGGCAGCCGGTGCGCAAAATCGCCCGTGCGGCAGTTCAGGGCCTCGCCGCCCCCGCAACGGACGCGCCGCAACAGCGCGTCGTCCTGACAAGCCGGATGGTCTGGCGGGGAACGGTGAAATCCTGACCCTTGCCGCAAGGGTTCGGCTCTTTGCCCAAGTCACATCCGGGGAAGAGCCCTCTCCGGCTCACGCCTCCACCCGGGTCGCGATCCGCCAGAGCCGGAACCGCCCCTGTCCGGTGACTTCCCGGACCAGACCCTGATCCGCCATCCAGTTCAGGTTGCGCTGCACGCTCGCGCGGCTTGCTCCCGTCAAGGTTTCGGCCATGGGCGCCGAGACGATCGGCCAATCCTTGAAAACCGCCGTCAAGGCCGCAGGGGTCCGGCCCGACAGCGAGGCCATGCGGTCCCTCGCCCGCTCCGCCCACTTCTCGACATCGTCCAGATGGCGCATCGCCGTCATGATGGCGTTTTCCATGCCATCCAGCCACCGGGCAAGTCGCACGGAGGGCAAGCCAGCAGCCCGCAGGCCCGCTGCCCCACCCATCGCCACTGGCGCAAAGACCGCACCGCGTCCCGGCTCTGCCGCAACTCTCGCAACAGTGACGGCGGCCTCGATGCCGGGACCATTCTGGCTGAGTCCCGCGAGGCTCCAGAGATGAAACCCCATGCAAGCCCGGGTGATCGGGTGAAGGGACGACGCCGCCTTCATCACGCCAAGCCAGGCATCCGCGCGATCCTCGAACCGCTCGGCGTCCTTGTCCAGGCGCTCAGGGTCACGGCGGTCCAGGAACGCCGCGAGATCACTCAAGGGGCCTGGTCCGCCCTTCAGCCGCCGCACCGCCCAATGCGTGCTCGCCAACGCGTCAACATCCTCCTGGACTCCGGACAGACGCATGGAGGTCCAGAGCGCGAGGCGGTCCGGACTCACGCGTTCGCCCGAAAACCAACTGAGGTCTGCCGCCTCGATCAACGCCAGCCTGTGCCGCCACCCAACCGGACCACGCAACAGCCGATCGTCGAGCGCTCCCAGTCGGCCGGCCACCCGCGCGAGCTGCGCTGCACGAGATGCTTCCGCCTCGGCCCACTCGGCAACAACGGCCCGTTCGTCCGGATCCGCCCGTGGCCCTTGCAACCAAAGGTCCGGATCATCATCCGAGGGCTCCAGCTCGAACCACGGCGCGTCTGGAGGGGCGCTTTCCCCCGCCTCCACGGCTTTTCGGAGCCGTTCAGAATCGTCCGGAAAACGGGAGGGTTGCTTTTTCATATGCGCAAAATAGAGAACTTTTGCGCATTACCCAAGAGTTTTCATATGGGAAGCTTTAGCCGCCGTTGGAACCCACAGCCGGGTAAACCCCTGTCACTGCCATGGACCGAGCAAACCGCCAGTTTCTGTCGCCAGTTGCTCCCCTCTGGCAAGTCCGATTTACATGCAAGGACACCACGCGGAATCACCGTTTCAACCGTCAGTTTTGCTTCCGGAAACCGGAGTCCTTCCTGTATTGTTGTCCCAAGCGCAGGTTTTTATCCAGAGCGGGAAACGTCCGGCCCTCGGCAAATTTTGTCTTGAGTATTCAACAGATTAACAACCAGAGCCCATAGCCTGTGCGTCTAGTGCTGTGGATAACTTTTCCACCAAATCTAGATTCTTCTTGCCGGACTCGCATGTTCGTGGCATTCCCATTCTGACGGCAAAACGCGTCAGACGTGGCTTCGACCGTCAGAATGATAAAGAGCCTTGGCAAAGGCCATGAGAGGCGGCAGACAATGGATGATAGAAACATGGGCCATCCGCAAGGGATAGGCTCGTCAGACATCGGCGCATTCGCCGACAGTCTTGCGGAGTCGCTCGACCGACAGATGAAGGTTGCGTTCGAGCCGGAGGTGCGCAAATCGCTGCGCCGCTTCAGCTCTACGGAAGTGGCCGAGGTGCTGCGCGTCAGCACGTCTAACCTGCGCAATCGTCACAAGGATGGCAGCTTTCCCGAGGTCCACACCGATGGACGCGGCCACAGGTTCTACACCGCCGAAGACGTAGACGCGTTGCGCACCATCCTGGCCCGGACCGGGAAGAACGCCGACGCGTACCGACCCGGACGCCGGGAAGGAGACCGGCTTCAGGTCATATCGGTGGTGAATTTCAAGGGCGGCAGTTCAAAGACGACCGCGACCATCCATCTCGCACATCGCTATGCCCTGCGGGGCTACCGTGTACTTGTGCTTGATCTGGACCCGCAGGCCAGTCTGACGACGTTTTTCGGGTTCCGGCCGGAGCTCGAATTCGCCGAAGGCGGCACCATCTATGACGCCCTGCGCTACGAAGACCAGGTCCCCCTGTCGCACGTGATCCAGAAAACCTATTTCCACAAGCTCGACATGGTCCCCGCCGGCCTGATGCTGTCGGAGTATGAGACCGAGACGGCAAACGCGCTGGCCCGCCGGGTTCAGCCGGTTTTCGCGGAACGGCTCGCTCTGGCGCTGGAGGAGGTCGAGGCCGACTACGACATCGTGCTGATCGACTGTCCCCCACAGCTGGGCTTCCTCACACTGACAGCCTTGGCCGCCTCGACCGGCCTTCTGGTGACCGTGGTGCCCGGCATGCTCGACATCGCGTCGATGAGCCAGTTTCTCAAGTTGGCGTCCGAGACCGTCAAGGCGGTCGAAGACGCCATCGGGCGGCGGGTTACCTGGGACTTCGTCAAGTTCCTGATCACCCGGTACGAGCCCTCGGACGGGCCGCAAACGCAGATGGCCGGGTACCTGCGGTCTATCCTCGCAGGCCAGGTCATGACGGAGCCGATGCTGAAGTCGACCGCCATTTCCGACGCCGGCATGACACAGCAGACAATTTACGAGGTCGACCCGAGCCAGCTCATCCGCAAGACGATCGACCGGGCTTTGACCAGCGTAAACAGCGTGGCCGATGAACTCGAACAGACGATCCAGCTGGCGTGGGGGCGGCGCTGATGGCACGCAAGATCTTCAACCAGCCCCCGAAAGAGGAATCAGCCGCCGAGGCCCCCTCCCCTGCCCCGGCCAAGCCCGCGAAATTGCCCGGTTCTGTGGGTGGGTTGCGCGACTCCCTGCGGGAAATCACCGCCAATTCGATCCGCGATATCGACCCTGAGCGGATCGACATGGACGGCCTGCGGGACCGCCTGACGCTTGAAGATGCCAGCATAGACGATCTCGCCGAAAGCATTCGGAAGCATGGTCAGCAAGTGCCGATCATGGTCCGCCCCTCGGACCAGCCGGATCGCTATCGCATCGTCTATGGTCGACGCAGGCTTGCAGCCATCCGAAAGATCGGCGGGCCGGTCAAGGCAATTGTGCGAACACTGAGCGACGACGCCTCTCTGATCGCGCAAGGCCAGGAAAACAATCTGCGTCTCGACCCATCATTTATAGAAAAATCGTTGTTTATCAAAGAGATGCAGGAGGCTGGCTACAAACCTGGTGTGATTCAGGACGCCTTGGGCCTGACCCGGCAAGGGGTCTCCAACCATCGCGTGGTGATCGAGCAGTTGCCGGACGATCTCGTCCGTCTGATCGGTCCGGCCCATGGTATCGGTCGCCGGCAATGGGGCGACCTGGCGGCACTCTCGCCGAAGCTGCCAGTGGTGGACATCGCCAGAAGCACGCTCGCCGCTCTCACTGAGGACATCCCGAGCGCCGAGAAGTTTCAAGCTGTCTACGCCGCCTGTACAAGCCGGATGCGCACCGCAACCAGGCCAGACGCGAGCAGTCGGAATACGGTCGTCAGGGACACTGGCGGCAACCCTGTCGGAACGCTTTCGGTGGACAGCAAGACGGTGGCCATCAAGATCACCCGCAAGGACAACCCGGAATTCGGCCAATGGCTCGAAGAACGCGCGGAAACGACACTGCGCGCACTGTTCGACCAATGGCAGGATGAGCGAGGCTCGGGGACCTGATCCCCGGTCAAACCCGTAAACACGAGCAGAGGAGCAAGACGAAGACCAGAAAGAAAAGAGCCCCCCAAGGTTTCCCCCGGAGAGCCCTCATCATCTGATTAGCACCCAAGATGTAGCAATCTCCGACATGGCGGTCAAGAGCCACCGATTCGGTGGACGTCTTTTTATTGCCTTTTCTCGCCGGAAACTGCGGGAAGAGCCGGGGAAGGTATGGGCCAGACCGGTCATCGTTCCATAATCATGGCATTCACTCGACTTTCTATACAGGCCACCCGCCCCGAGTCCGGCGCGGGTCATGACACCACCGCTGAGCGCGACATCTGGGCCATCTTCCGTGCGCTCCGGGACACGCGCGCCCTGTTCGGGCTCCGGCCGGGGCACGTCCAGACGCTGCAGGCCATGCTGAGCTTTCTCCGGCCCGGTCACGGCGAAACCGTATTCGCATCCAACCGCGAAATCTGTCGCCGTGTTGGCGGAATCGACGAACGCACCCTGCGCAGGCACATTGATCGCTTCATCGCTCTCGGGTTCATGCATCGTCAGGACAGCCCGAATTGCAAGCGGTATCGAGTGACATCGTCCGACGGCGACTCCATCAGTTTTGGCCTGTCTCTTGCCCCACTTATGCAGCGCGCGGGGGAATTGCTTGCCGCAGCCCAGGAGCAGGAAAACGCACGCCGGGATCGCCTGTTCCTGCGCAAGCAGATCCTGACAAAACTCGCTGTGCTCGACGAAGCGCAGCGCGGGAACACCCTTTCTTCGGATGTGCGCCGCACCTTGCGGCGGAACCTCTCGCTTGCTGAATATCGGGCCCTATTGTCTGAAATCACGGTCGTATGCGAGGACTTGTCCACCACGGTGGACGTGCCCGAACCATGCAAACTGCCCGCCAACGACGGTCATAATGTCCGGCACCATTCTAGGTCTATAAAAGAACAAAAAGATATGGAAACGCCAGAGAGCGCGGACATTCCGACCTTTCAGGAACTGACTGCGGTCTGTGACCAGGCAGTCTCCTTCTCAGCAACGCCGTTGGACAGCTGGGTCGCTATCGAAAGTCATGCCCGAATCCTAGCACCCATGGTGGGCATTCACATCACGAAGTTCGAAAAGGCTTTGAAAGAGGTTGGTTCGAGAAAGGCGTCCTGCGCCATATTTCTCATTTTGCAGCTCGGAAGCAGGATCAGGGATTTCGCCGCATACTTTCACAGCGTCACCCTCGGCCGAAGAAGGTCAGACTTCGATCCGTCAAAACTCGTGGCTCAACTCTTGCGCAACGCGCCTTCGGCCCTGCGTGTCCACCGCGGTGGACACGCACGACACCGGGCAGCGGATACCTGACCTGAAACTGAACACGTGACATGACCGAGTCATCCCAACATCGAACATGCGCGCTGCTTGCTCGAAGCCGGCGGTCAGATTTCCGGGACAAGGGACAGCGAACCAGATTCTCAGGCTCACACCACAACGTGTCTTGTTGTATTCGTCTGATAGACACGGTCGGGCACCGGGGTTCTTTGTCCAGGAGGCACGAGGGGTGTCGGACCAGACCCACGAGTCAAACCCGCCAGTGCTCGAAGACTTGTCCACCGCGGTGGACAAGATGACTTTGCAACCGGCACTTCCAAGGGGAACGAATGATAACTGTCCTGCCGGGTTACTCCGTTTGGATACAAAGCGCCGCGTCAGGTGGGATGGGCAAGGGGAGCAACGGCAAGCCAGAGGTCTCTTTCGTTAGCCCCATGACTCTTGCACATGTCACACAAGAAGCGCTTGATCGACACTTCTCTTCGAAGTCACGCGACGCCATGCCATCGAAAGCCCCGAGTGGCTGCAACAGACTGCCATATCCAAGTCGCGGACTGCCCAGCGGAAGCCGCTGAAACTCGCCTTGGTCCCGTTTCAACCATCCCTTCTTGGGCATGGTGAAACGGTCACAAACGGCCCAAGCGGTTCTCGTCGTCAATCACAGCAAGCGTGCATTGCGCCCCGGACCATGTCCAGAGAACGATATTGAGACTGCTCTCGGACGCCCCTTTTGCAAAACTGCGGATCAGCAAGCCCGCGAAGCCGTCCGCGATCAGTTTTCGTGCCACGTCCTGCGAAGGAACTGGCCGCCCGTCCAGCATCGCGGCCCGCCAGCCAGAGTCGGCAAGGTGATGCGGCGATACGCCAAGGTCCCGAAGGCTTTCTGGATCCTGCGTGTCGAAGATCGGACCGAGATCGGCACGATAACTCACGAGCACCGTGGGTTGCAGACTGCCCACCTGGTTGGCTTCGCGGAGGGCAGTGGCGGGATCGAGCGCAGTATAGAGCGCGGGTGTTCCTTTTGGATTGAACCGCCCGCCATGCAGCTCGGCGCCACGACCAGACAATGGGTCGCGGGCATAGACGGGGTTCAGGGCCCGATAGAGAGGTCCTGCGTAACGGCCGTCCGTCAGCGGCATCAGGCGAAGACGCCCGCGTCGACCGCGTCGATGTATTCGAGAACCTGTTGCGCCTTGCCATCCTGAACCAGTTGCATGGCAGTCCGTCCATCGAAACCGGGCAGGGGTTCAGACCGATACCACGCATAGGCCATCAACTCCGAGCCAAAACGCGGCTCGATCTTGTTGAGGACCTCGACGAGTTCCCGCAGCCGACGTTGGGTCTTGTCCGACAGGATACGCGTGCGCCGTTGCAACGCGTCCTTGCCAAGCCCCACGGTCATGGCTACCTCTTCGGAGGACGTCCGGAGAACCGCTGCGATCTTGCGAGGTTCGAAATGTCCGTCTTCCGCAAGTTTGGCGAATTGCATCAGCGTCTCCATCGGTAATTATGACAGTATATAGCGTCATAATCGCCGGAAATCAAGCCCGAGCGGGATGGCAGCCATGGACAGGGCAGGGGGAGCCTTCGCGGCGCGGATTTCGCCCGGAACCAAACGTCATGGCAGTCGCCCCGCGATCACCTGTGACCCGCCGCCGACGGTCCACCCCGGCGGTGCGGTCAGACGTCAGTCTGCACCGGCTTCGAGTGCAGTGCGCAGGGCTACCGGATCGAGCGGTCGGCCCAATGAGAAGTGCGCCCAGGCGTGCACGCCCTGCCAGAAGAACAGCTCGTACCCGGAGATGATCGTCAGTCCGGCCTTGGCCGCATTCGTCAGGAACTCCGTCTCGACTGGTGTATAGACCGCGTCGAAGGCCCATTGAGCACCGGACATGGCAGGGGAGGGCAGGGGGGGGCCGCCGTAGCCGACCATCCCGACAGGGGTGCCATTCAACACCCCCTGCGCGCCTGCCGCAGCCTCCGAAGCATCGCCGAAGGTCACGATGCGGCACGAGGTTCCCATGGCGCGCAGGTCGGACGCCAGGGCTTCGGCCTTGCCCGCATCGCGGTCAACCAACCGGATTTCTTCCGCCTCCAGCGACAGCAGTCCGAACGCCAGAGCCCGCCCGACACCGCCGGTGCCGATAAGGCAACACACGCCCGGGCCGCTGTCCCGAACGCCTTGGTAGGCGGCGACGAAGCCGGTGTAATCGGTGTTCAGCCCACGCGGGCCGTCCGGTTCGAACAGGACTGTATTCACTGCACCGATGGCGGCGACATGTGGATCGGGGACGGTGACCTTCTTCGCAGCACGCTCCTTGTATGGATAGGTCACGTTGATCCCGCGATAGCCGCGTCCGGTACAACGGTCGAAAACCTCGTCGAAGCTCTCTCCCAGATCACTCGGGATCAGCCGATCGTACTGAACGGTCACGCCCGATTGAGCACCCGCCAGCCTGTGCAGCAGCGGCGAGCGGGACCGGGCGATGTTGTCGCCGATCAGTCCCAGTTTGAGATCCGCCTCCGCCATGGCTCAGGCCTTTCCGAGCAGCTTCGCCTTGCCCCATCGCCAGGCAGGCGTCTGCGAGACAAAGACCAGAATGACGGCGATGAAGAGCGTCAGGCTGAGCGGGCTGGTGAGGATGCCGTGGAAGAACCGTCCCAGGTCCTCGCGCTCCGAAATGATCGCCCGTCTCCAGTTGTCATCGAGCAGCCGAGACAGGATCACGCCGAGGATCACCGGGCCGAGGGGATAGCCGTAATGCCGCATGAAGTAGCCAAAGACCCCGAAGCCGAGCATCCAGTAGACATCGGTAACGGCGTTGTTCACCGCGAATGCGCCGACAATCGACAGCAGCATGATGAGCGGGATCAGCACGGACCGCGGCATCTCGACGATCTTGGTGAACAGCTTGATCCCGGTCAGACCGAACAGCAGCATGAAGAAATTCGCCATGACGAGGCAGCCTACGATGAACCAGAACATGTCCGGCTTCTCGATCATCAGCATCGGGCCAGGGTTCAGACCATGGATGAACAGCGCACCGATCATGATGGCGGTCACCGCGTCGCCGGGAATGCCGAGCGTCATCATCGGGATGAAGGCTCCGCCGACGGCGGCGTTGTTGGCGGTTTCCGGGGCCACGAGGCCTTCCATCGCCCCCTGGCCGAACGGAACATCCGGATTCTTGGTCACGCGCTTGGCGTGGTCATAGGCCATGAGGGCCGCGATGTCGCCGCCGGTGCCGGGCAGGGCGCCGATGATGACACCGATGGAGGACGTCTGCAGGCTGAGCGGCAGGTGTTTCCTGACGGTGGCCAGGGACGGCACGATGCGGGTGATCTTCTGGCGCACCGCGTCCTTGTCGACGTGGTGCAACTGCAGGAGCGCCTCGGAGACCCCGAACATGCCGATCATCACCGCGATGAAGGAGATGCCGCCGTTCAGCAGTTGCAGATCGAAGGTGAAGCGTTCGGTGAAGGTCAGCGGGTCGCGCCCCACCGCACCGATGGCGATACCGAGCGCTCCGGCGAAGATGCCTTTGACAAGGCTGCCCTGCGACAGCGAACCGACCAGAAGGATTCCCAGAATGGCGAGCAGCATGTAGTCCCGCGGCTGGAATTTCAGGGCGAAGTCCGAGACGAACGGTGCGGCCAGCGCCAGAACGCCGATCCCGATGAAACCGCCGATGAAGCTCATCACGGTCGTCACGCCGATGGCGGTGCCCGCCTCGCCACGCTGCGCCATCGGATAACCATCCAGCGCCGTGGCGATAGCCGAGGGCGCTCCGGGGATGTTCAGCAGGATCGCGGTGCGCGAGCCGCCATAGACGCCGCCCATGTAGATGCCGATCATCAGCGAGATCGCGGGGTAGACGTCCCAGGAGAAGGTGAAGGAGATCAGGATCGACACCGCCATGGTGACGGAAAGACCCGGGATCGCGCCGACGTAAACGCCGGCAAAGGTGCCAAGGCCCACCAGCAACAGCAGTTGCGGCTGGGTGAAGACCATGAAGAAATCCATGACGGCACTCATTGCGCACCTCCCGAGACGAGCGCGCGAAACGCCTGGACCAGTTCGGCCTCGGGCACGATGCCGGCGGGCATGAGTACGGAGAAGACGATGCGGAAGATCAGCCAGATGATCAGCAGGGAAAGCAGCGCGATTCCGATGGTCCAGGGCCAGCCGCGCCGTCCGAGCACCTTGATCGCGACGATCAGGAACAGTGCCGAAACGGGCAGGAAGCCGACCGGCCGGAGCAGAACGCCGTAGCCGACGAGCAGGCCCACGAACAGGATCACGGTCCAGGGCAGGATGTCCTTCATCACCGTCTCGCTGCGGTCGAGCGGCAGTCGCACGGTCCTGAAAAGGACGAGCGCCGCGCTGATGACCATGACGACGGTGGTTGCCAGCGGTATCGAACGGGGGGATGACAGGCCGTTGGGACCAAAGGAATTCTCGATACCCCAGGCGTCGCGGGTGAGATAGAGGCTGGCCAGCAGCAGAAACCCTGCAAAGACCAGTTCCCCCGGGCGGCGTTTGCCCTGTTCACCGCCGGGCGTGGCGTCCGACGTGCCGTCGTGATGGTCAGGATCAATCCTCATGGGGCCCTCCTCCCGTTGGATTTGCTCAGAAAAAAGGTGCCGCACCCGGTGGAATGCGGCACCCGGAGTGATCTTGGGCCGGTGGCCCGACAAGAAGCCGGTTACTGCGCCGGGCGGGCGATACCGAAGTCCTCCGGTGACGCCTTGGTCATGCCGGCATCCTGAAGCAGCCACGCCGTGCCCTGCTGCCATTTCGACAGGAACGCCTCGGCTTCGTCGCCGGAGATGTTCATCAGGGTGAAGCCGCGCCCGTCCATCAGGGCGGTGAAGTCGGCGTTCGTCGCGGCCTGCGCATAGGCATCGGTCAGCTTGGCGACCACGTCATCCGGCGTGCCCTTCTTGACGAAGACGCCGAAGAACGGACCCCAGGGCAGGTAGGTGGCATAATCCGGGTTCACCGCGCCAACCGCCTCGACACCCGGCAGCTTTTCGCTCTCGGCCAGGTCGACGACGCCCAGAGCCTTCATGGTGCCCGCCTTCACGCCTTCGATGGCCGCGCCGAGCACGGCAGGCATGACGTCGATCGCGCCGCCCTGCAGGCCGGTCAGCGCCGGGCCGTCACCGTCGTAGGGGACGAAAATCACGTCGAGATCACCCTCGACCGCCTCGACCATCGCGGTCACGACCGACGGCAGGCCGCCGGGGCCGGTGGAGCCGAAACGCACCTCGCCGGGATGCGCCTTCACATAGGCGATCATCTCGGAATAGGTGTTGAACGGTGCATCGTTGTTGGCGACGAGCAGCGGCGTGCCCCGGGCCAGCAGATTGATCGGCGTGAACTCCGAGTAATCCTTGTCGCCCAGACCCATGATCTTGTAGAGCATCGGGTTCTCGGCGCCCATCAGGACAGTATAGCCGTCAGCCGCCGCGTCGGCGACGTAGTTCAGCGCAATCGCGCCCACCGCACCGGTCATGTTCTGCATGACCACGGTGCCGCCCAGAACCTCTTCGGCGTGGGGCGTCACGGAGCGCATCACGGTGTCGGTGGAGCCGCCGGCTCCCCACTGGATGATGCCCTGGATTTCCTTTTCCGGGTATTCGGCTGCCGCCATGCCCGCGGTCAGTGCAAAGGCCGCAACGGCGCCCATCAAAATGCGCTTCATGGTATCCTCCCTCAAGCGTCTGCCTGTTCCCCTGATCCCGAGGTCCGTCATCCTGGGTCCTCCTCCTCGCGGGAACGATGCGTCACACATTCGCTGATTCGACGGCTTAACGTCAAATACCTAGACGGCGCACAGATTAACCTGATGTTATTTTCCTCGGCCCACGGACATCTGCCCGCCACGCAGGGCAGGCCCGGCTTCGATGGCCTTTGACAACTCGCGGCGGAATTGTGCGATGGCGAAGTCCGCATAGCCGGAGAGCACGCGGCCTTTCTTGCGAACCACATGGATGCCGACGCCGGTCTGCTCCTTGAGCGGCCGTCTGACGATGCCGGGGATGTGGATCTCCGCCACGGAGAACTCGTCGATCACCGCCACGCCGAGACGGTACCGCACAAAACTTACCAGCGTCTGCGCAAAACGTCCGCGGACGGCGTGGCGAACCTCCAGCCCTTCCTGCTCGAAAGGCCGGGCCAGGAGGCGGCCGTAAGGGTCCGCCGGTTCAAGACCAACCACGTCCTCCGTGACAAGATCATGCACGGAAATCTCCGCGCGGTTCGCCAGCGGATGGCCCTCCGGCAGGATCACCAGCAGCCGCCCTTCGGCGATCTTCTCGTTCTCCACGGCGGCGTTGGCAACGGGCGAGGACATGATGACGAACTCGCCGCGCTCCAGCAGAAGGTAGTCCACTGTCTCTTCGATCTTCAGGATGTTCAGGTCGATGAACAGATCGGCATAGCGCGCCCGCACCCGCTGCATCACCCGCGCGGCAACCACCTGCGCCACCGATGGGGCGGAGGCACAGGAAAGCCGGACATCCTCGCCCTGCTGCAAGGCACCCACTGCGTGCTGCAGGTTCTCCACGCCCTTGTAGACCTCGCGCAGCTGGTCGAAGACCTTGGCCGCCTCGACGGAGGGCAGGAACAACCCCGCCTTGCGCTCGAACAGCCGGATTCCAAGCGACTCCTCCGTGTGCTTCACCAAACGGCTGATACCGGGGGCGGACACGCCCAGCATGGAGGCGGCTCCGTTGATGGTGCCGGTCAGCATCACGGCGCGGATCACCTCGATCTGGCGCAGGGTCATTTCCGGCATGGTGGACTCCCCGTGGGTTGAGATTAACATGACGTTACGCATGGATAAAAACAAGCATTTGACGTTATGCGCCCACGGCGCAACCTTCCTGACAAACGGGAGAGGGTGGAGATGGACGGGGACTGCGATCTGCTGGTGATCGGCTCGGGCGCGGCCGGTCTCGCGGCAGCGGTGACGGCGGCGCACCATGGCTTGCGCGTTATCGTGGCCGAGAAGTCCGCGACATTGGGCGGCACCACTGCCTGGTCGGGTGGCTGGATCTGGGCGCCCTGCAACCCGGTGGCGCACCGATACGGTATCGTCGAGGATCCCGCGGAGCCGCGCCGCTATCTCGAGTCCGTGCTCGGCAACGCCTTCAATCCGGACCTTGTGGACGCCTTTCTGACGGCAGCGCCGCAGATGGTCGGGTTCTTCGACGCAAACACGGCGCTGACCTTCGACTGTGGCGCGACGATCCCTGACACCTACAGCGAGAAGCCCGGCGCAGGCATGGGCGGGCGATCGGTGATCGCGCAGCCCTATGACGCGCGGGGCCTCGGCCCGGCGGTGTCCCTGCTCCGCAAGCCGATGCGGGAGACGACCTTCTGGGGGATGACCATCCAGGCGGGACCGGACCTGCGGGCCTTCATGACGGCAACCCGGTCGCTGAGCTCGGCGGTGCATGTCGGACGCCGGCTGACGCGGCATGTCCGGGACCTGATCCGATACGGACGGGGGATGGAAGTCCGGAACGGCAATGCTCTGGTGGCCCGACTGCTGCGGTCGGCACTGGATGCGGGGGTGGTGCTGCTGCCGAAACATGCGGCATCGGGTCTGGTGACCGACGAAGGCCGGGTGACGGGTGCCGTGCTGGACGGACCGGAGGGGCCCGTGCGGATCGCGGCCACGAAAGGTGTCGTGCTGGCTGCCGGAGGCTTCCCGCATGATCCGATACGCCGCGCCGTGCAGGTTCCACACCCGGACGCGCATCTGTCACTGGCGTTGCCGCATGCCACGGGCGACGGGCTGCGCCTGGGTGAAAGCGTCGGCGGCCGGCAGGCGACCACGCTGGCCAGCGCTGTGGCCTATTGCCCGGTCTCCCGTGTCCCGAACCGGGACGGCACGACGGGCATATTTCCGCACATCATCGACCGGGGCAAACCCGGTGTGATCGGTGTGCTGGCGAACGGCAGGCGCTTCACCAACGAGGGGCTCGGCTACCACGACTACGTGCTGGACATGCTCCGGACCCTGCCGGACGGGCAGGCGGCGGAAAGCTGGCTGATCTGCGATCACCGTTTCATCCGTCGATACGGTCTCGGTATCGTCCGGCCCGCGCCGGTGCCCCTCGGCGCCTGGGTCAGGAACGGCTACGTCACCCGCGCCCGGACGCTGACGGCACTGGCGCGGGCCTGCGGCATCGACCCGGACGGACTGGAGGACACGGTTGAGGCATTCAACGACGGAGCCCGCCGCGGGGACGACGCTGCCTTCGGGCGGGGGACCACGCCCTACATGCGCCTGCAGGGGGATCCGGATGTCGCGCCGAACCCCTGCCTCGCGCCCCTGGAACACCCGCCGTTCTACGCGGTCAAGGTCGTGCCGGGCAGTTTCGGCACCTTTGCCGGATTGCAGACCGACGGCTCCGCGCGGGTGCTCGACGCGGCGGGTGCGCCGGTGCCCGGCCTCTATGCCGCCGGCACGGACATGGCGAGCGTCATGGGCGGTCACTATCCCGCTGGCGGGATCAATCTCGGTCCGGCTCTCACCTTCGGCTTCATCGCGGGCCGGCACGCAGCAACCAAGGCCTGATCATGCGCACACTCTCCCTCGCCCACCTCTCGGCCATTGATCTGACCCCTCCCGAGTTGATCCACGCCGCGGCGGAAGGCGGGTTCGACGCGGTCGGGCTGCGGCTCCTGCGCGTGACGCCGACATCGCCGGGGTATCCCCTCATGGAGGACAAGGCCCTGCTGCGGGTAACCCGCGCCGCGATGGCCGCCACAGGGGTCCGGGTCCACGACATCGAGTTCGTGCGGATATCGGCGGAGACCGACGTCGCCACGCTCCTGCCGTTCCTCGACGTGGGGGCGGAGCTTGGCGCGACGGAGGTGATCACCGCGCCTTATGATCCGGATCAATCCCGTATGGCGGACACCCTGGGCCGCCTTTCCGGGGAGGCGGCGATGCGGGGGTTGGGCCTCGCGCTCGAGTTCTTCCCCTGGACCGACATTCGCACGGTGGACGATGCCCTGCGTCTCGTCACCGAGGCCGGTCCGGGCGTGGGTATCCTGCCCGACAGCCTGCATTTCGACCGATCCGGATCGTCGCATGCCACGCTGGCGTCCGTGCCCCGCGAGCGCCTGCGGTTCGCCCACCTGTGCGACGCGCCGGTCCTGCCGTCTTACGACGAGGCTGCGCTGATGTTCGCCGCGCGGGAGGAACGGCTCCTGCCCGGGACAGGGGAGATCGACCTGACAGCGTTCCTGACGGCATTGCCCCCGGATCTGCCTCTCGGGATCGAGGTTCCGCAGAGTGCCCGGATGCGCTCGACGCCCGCTTTGCAGGTCATTCGGGAATTGGGCTCGTCGGTCAGGGCATTCCTGGACGATGCCGGATAACGCGCTCGCCCTGCGCTTGCGTATCCGGCCAAAGCGCCGTCGTCACTCGCTCTCTTCGACCTCGGGCGGGTCCCGGTAGATCGACCAGCCGACCGGACGGCCGGAGGGCGGCAGATCGGTCTCCTCCCGGTGCATGCGCAGGTAGGTCTGCGCCATGAAATGCGCGGTGATCGGCGCGGTGATGAACAGGAACAGCGTGATCAGCAGTTCGTGGAAGGACACATGCCCGTCCTTCACCGCGAAGTAGATCATCGAGGCGATGAGCACGCCGCCCAGGCCGACGGTGGTGGCCTTGGTCGGGGCGTGCAGGCGCTGCATGGCGTCCTGCAGCTTGACCAGCCCGAAAGAGCCGACGAGGCCGAACACGCCGCCGATGACGATGAAGACGGTGATCAGGATGTCGACGATCATGGACGGCTCCTCATTCGATGATGTCGCCGCGCAGCAGGAAGCGGCAGAAGGCGACAGTGGAGACGAAGCCGACCATGGCGGCGAGCATCGCGGCTTCGAAGTAGACCGCCGTGCCGTGTTTCATGCCGTAGAGCACGAGAATGGCGATCATGTTGATGACCATGGTATCGAGCGAGAGGATGCGGTCCGCCCGGGTCGGACCGCGCAACAGCCGCCAGAGACAGAACAGCAGGCCGATACCGAAGCAGGTCATGGCGAAGGTGAGGGCATAGCCGATCATGCGAAGATCTCCTTCAGTCGGGCCTCGTAGCGGGACTTGATGTCGTCGATGACGCTTTCCGGATCGTCGGTGTGCAGGCAATGCACCAGGAGGCTGCCGGCGTCGGAGGAGAGGAGTGCGGTGACCGTGCCCGGCGTCATGGTAATGGTGCCCGCCAGCACGGTAATCGCTTCCGGTGTGGTGATGTCGAGCGGCACGACGATCCAGTGGGAACGGATGTCGCGATGCCGCTTGAACAGGACGATGAGCGCCACCTCGACATTGGCCACGACGATGTCCCAGATCACCACGAGGATGTACTCGACGATCTTGAGCGGACGGTGGATCTCCGGACGGCCAGGCCAGTAGGCTGCCGTCATGATCGGCAAGGCAAAGCCGATCATGACGCCGAGCAACAGGTTGCCGACCGTGACCTTGTTGACGAGCATGGTCCAGACGATGACCAGCAGCAGCGACAGCAGCGGGTGGGGGAAGATGCGTTTGAACATGGCTCAGTGACCCTCCCCGTGGGTTTCCGTGGTCTCGCCGTGGCTATCCGCGGCATCGGCCTCGTCATGTTTGCCGAAAACCTTCGTCTGCGCCTCCGGGTCCAGCACCGCACCGATGTAGCCCGCCGGGTTGAACAACTCGTCGGAGCCGTCCGCCGCATATTGCACCGCGGGTCCGGCGAAGATGGTCAGCGCCGCGAGCGCCAGAAGCGCCAGGCCCGCAGGAGCCCATTCGTGGAAAGGCGCTTCTGGCGGCGGGGGCAGGGCGTCGACGGGGCCGGTGCCGGGTTCGGGAGTGACCTGTTCGGATTTCCAGAACAGCACGGAGCCCGCACGGGCGAAGCCCAGGATGGTGATCAGGCTCCCGGCCAGTATGGCGATCCACGCCGCCGTCATGTGCTCGCCGCGCAGCGCGTCGAGGATCAGCAGTTTGCCGAGGAACCCGGACAGCGGCGGCATCCCGGCCATCGCGATGGCCCCGCCGAAGAACAGCGCGGCAAAGAGGCCGTTTTGCAGGGTCTTCGGCTGTGGCCGCAGGATGTCGTTGCCGCGCCGCGTGATGACGAGGTCCGCCACGAGAAAGAGCAGCGCGGCGGCAAAGGTGGAATGGAAGATGTAGTAGAGCGCCGCGGTCATGGCGTAGGGCTCGAAGACCGAGATCGCCAGCATCAGCGTACCCATGGAGCCGATCACGGAATAGGCCAGCAGCGACATGAGCCGTCGCGCGCCGAGCACGCCGAAGGCACCGATGGCGATGGTGATGAGCGCTGCCGGGAACAGCACGGTGGTGATGAGACCGTCCGTGGCCGGGGTGCCGGGGCCGAAGACCACTGTGTGGATGCGGATGATCGCATAGGCGCCGACTTTGGTCATGATGGCAAAGAGCGCGGCCACAGGGGCCGGGGCGTTGGCATAGGTCGCGGGCAGCCAGAAATGCACCGGCAGGATCGCCGCCTTGATGGCGAAGACCAGGAGGAGGAGCACCGCGGCAACGCGCAGGATCGCGGCGTCGTCCGGGCTCATCTGCTGCACCTTGAGGCTCAGGTCGGCGATGTTGAGTGTGCCGGTGGAGGCGTAGAGCGTGCCGAGGGCGATGAGGAAAAGCGTCGAGCCAGCCAGGTTCATCACGAGGTACTGCAGCCCCGCCTGAAGCCGGACCCGGCCGCCGGAATGGACCATGAGGCCGTAGGAGGCGATCAGCAGCACTTCGAAGAAGACAAAGAGGTTGAAGGCGTCTCCGGTGAGGAACGCACCGCAGATGCCCATGAGCTGGAATTGCCAGAGCGCGTGGAAATGCCTGCCGCGTTTGTCCCATCCGGAGGCGATGGCGTGCATCAGCACGATCAGTGCAAGGACCGTCGTGAGCAGCACCATGGTGGCGCTGAGCCGGTCGAGAACGAGCACGATGCCGAAAGGCGCGGGCCAGTTTCCGAGGCGGTAGACGTGCACGGTGCCATCGCCCGCCATGGCGACAAGTCCGGCGGCAATGGCCACCAGCAGGATGTTCCCGGCAACCGAGAACGCCCGGGCCACGGAAATGTCGTGCCGCATGACAAAGCCGATCAGTGGTGCGATCAGCGCCGGCAGGGCGACAGGCGCGATGATCCAGTGGGTGATCATTTGCGCTCCTCCATCGGCTCGGCATCCATGTCGAGAGCAATGCCTTCTGTAATCGGGGCGTCCACGTCGGGTTCGACCTCATCCATGTCGATGCGGTCGTTCCCGGCTTCGAGATAGGCGCCAAGGGTGAACATCACCAGCACGGCGGTCATGCCGAAGCTGATGACTATGGCGGTCAGCACGAGGGCCTGGGGCAGGGGGTCCGTGTAGACCGGGTTCTCGGCGTATTTGTCTAGGATCGGAGCGGCGTCGGTCGACAGCCGCCCGGTGGCGAACAGGAAGACGTTGACCGCGTAGGACAGCAGCGACAGGCCGAGGATGGCGGCGAACACGCGCAGGCGCAGGATCAGGTAGACGCCGCAGGCGGTCAGGATGCCGATGGCGGAGGCGACGAGGATTTCCATGTCAGTGCTTCTCCCCTTCGGTCCTGAAACCATCCTCGAAGTAATGCTGGGCCTTGGACGGGTCGTAGTCCATCGGTTCGAGGTTTACCGTTTCGCCCGAATGCCGGGCGAGGCGGGACAGGGAATAGAGCATGAGCATCACCGCGCCGAGCACACAGAGGAATACTCCGAGGTCGAAAAGGGCGGCGGTCGCAAATTCGAACTCCTCGATCGGCGGGATGTGAATGTAGGTGAACCACGAGGTCAGGAAGGGCGCGCCGGAGAGGATCGCGCCGAGACCGGTCAGCCCCGCAATGACGACGCCGAAGCCGATCAGCCCGTGATACTCGATCCGCTGCCTGCGGGTGGTCCAGGCAAAGCCGGAGGCCATGTACTGGATCAGCAGGGCGATGGAGATGACCAGGCCAGCAACGAAACCGCCGCCCGGTTCATTATGGCCACGCAGGAAGATGTAGATGCCGACAACCCCCGCGATGGGCAGCATGAGACGCGCCGCGATGACCATCATCAGCGGGTGACGGTCATGGCTGCGGTCGTTGTTGTAGCCGGAATTGCGCAGGCGTGCCCCGGCGGGCCCGCTCAGCAGGGTCTCCATCAGGGCATAGATGGCAAGGCCCGCGATGCCGAGCACGATGATCTCGCCGTAGGTATCATAGCCCCGGAAGTCGACGAGGATTACGTTCACGACGTTGGTGCCGCCGCCGCCTTCGTAGGAATTGGCGAGGTGATAACCGGAAATCGACGAGAAATCGCGGGTCAGGAAGGCATAGGCCAGCGCACCAATGCCAAGGCCGCAGGAAATCGCGATGAGACCGTCTAGGCGGCGTTTGCCGATGCTGGATTCGACCGGCGTTTCCTTGGGCAGGAAATGCAGCGCGAGCAGCAACAGCATGATCGTCACGGTTTCCACGCTGATCTGCGTGAGCGCAAGGTCCGGGGCGGAGAGGTAGACGAAGCCGACGGAGATCACGAGACCGATCACCGAGATCGCGATGAGCGCGGCAAAGCGCGAGCGGTGCAGAACGACGACGAGGATCGTGGCGAGGATCAGCAATGCCCAGGCGATGATCGTGAGCGGTGGCGTGGGCAAAAGCTCTCGGGTGGCGGGCTGAAGGCCGCCACCGCGATAGGCCAGATAGCCCAGCGACACCGCCGCAGCACTGAAGATCGCGAGATAGCGGGTCAGGGCGCCGGTGTGCAGCCCGTCGGTGACCCGCCGCGAGAGACGCACAACCGCGTAGATGAGGTCGTCGAAGATGCGTTTCGCCTCCGGACGTGGCGCGGCAAGCCAAGCGGAATCCAGCGGTCTGTGCAGCAGGAGCAGCACGATACCGCCTCCGATGGCGATCAGCGACATGATGAGCGCGGGCGTGATGCCGTGCCAAAGCGCAAAGTGCGGATGAACAGCCTCGCCGATGACGGCGGAGGCCGCCATGGAGACCACGGGTTCCGCCAGGCTCGGGAAAAGGCCGACGAGCACGACAAAGATCGTCAGGAAGGCCGGGGACGCGTACATGCCGAAAGGCGGATCATGCGGCTTGGCCGGGTAGTCGTCGCGCACGGGGCCGTCGAAGGTGTGGAAGATGAAGCGCAGGCTGTAGGCGACGGAGAAGACCGCGCCGAGCGTGGCGAGGACGGGCACGATCCACGGGTTTTCCCACCAGACCGTGTGCGAGGCTTCTTCGAGCATCAGTTCCTTGGACAAAAAGCCGTTGAACAGCGGAAAACCGGCCATCGACAGCGCCGTGATGGTGCCTATGGTGGCGGTGATCGGCATGAGTTTTCGCAGCCCGCCCAGTTGTTTGATGTCCCGGGTGTGGGCTTCGTGGTCGACGATCCCGGCGGTCATGAAGAGCGCGGCCTTGAAGGTCAGGTGGTTGAGGATGTGGAAGACTGCGGCGATGGCGGCGGCCTTTGTCCCGAAGCCGAGGAGCATGGTCAGCAAGCCAAGGTGGCTGACGGTGGAGAAGGCCAGCAACGCCTTCAGATCGTCCTTGAAGAGCGCAATGACCGCCCCGAGGACCATGGTGATCAGCCCCGTGGTGGCGACGATGTAGAACCATTCCGGCGTTCCGGCGAGGGCTGGCCACATGCGGGCCATCAGGAAGACACCCGCCTTCACCATCGTGGCCGAGTGCAGGTAGGCCGAGACCGGCGTGGGCGCGGCCATGGCGTGCGGCAACCAGAAGTGGAAGGGGAACTGCGCGGATTTGGTGAACGCGCCGAGCAAAATCAGGATCAGCGCGGGCAGATACCAGTCATGCGCCTTGATCTGGTCCCCGGCGGCGAGGATGTCGGTGAGGTTGTAGCTGCCTACGATATGGCCGAGAATCAACATCCCGCCGATCATGGCAAGGCCGCCTGCGCCGGTGACGGTGAGCGCCATGCGCGCGCCCTGCCGCCCTTCGGGCAGGTGCTTCCAATAGCCGATGAGCAGGAAGGAACTGAGCGAGGTCAGCTCCCAGAAAATTAGTAAAAGCAGGATGTTATCGGACAGGGTGATGCCGAGCATCGCGCCCTGGAACAACAGCAGATAGGTATAGAACTGCCCCATCGGGTCTTTGCCCGAGAGGTAGAAGCGAGCGTAGAGCGTGATCAGCAGGCCGACGCCGAGGATCATGCAGGCGAACATCAGCCCGAGGCCGTCGAGGAAAAAACTCGCTTCCAGCCCGAGCTGCGGAATCCAGGAGAAATGCGTCGTGTAGACGGTGCCCTTGTAGACCGAAGGGGCAAGCGTGCCGAGCATCACGAGGGCGAGCAGTGTCGGGGCGGCGGTGAAGGCGGCGCAGGCGTTGCGCCCGGCGCGAATGACGATGCCGGGCATCAGGGCGCCGACAAAAGGCAGGATGGCGATGATGGGCAGAAGGCTGATTTCGCTCATTCATGTCTCCGCAATGCAAATTTTCGCAGTCTTGTCGGAGAAGCCCCCCCCCAACGCAATGACTATCCTGTCGCAGTTAGGAGCGATTATCAAATTTCCCAGATGGGTCTGGCACGATTTTCTGACTTTCCCGTATTTCAGGCAGTCAGCGGGCGGCCTTCATTGGCATTGTCGAAGCCGCTGTGAATGACCGTCTGCATTGCGGCGCGGGCCTCGGCGGTGGCGCCGGAGGCGATGGCGCGGGCAATGGCGCGGTGGCGGCTGACGACCTCGGCGCGGCGTTCGGGGAAATCGGTGCGGCCCTCGGCGAGGAACAGCGTATAGAGCGCGGTCTGCACAAGGTCGCCAAGGGAATTCAGGAAGCGATTGCCCGAGAGGCGCAGCACTTCCTTGTGGAACTCGTAATCGGCCAGCGCGAAATCGGCGCGTCCGTGGGCATCGTTCAACGTGTCGCAAAGGGCAAAAAGCCTCTCGCAATCGACCTGGTTCGCCCGCGAGGCAGCGCGTTCGGCGGCGGCCGGTTCGAAGATCATGCGGATCTCGTAAAGCTCCTCGTAGAACCGCGTCGGATTCTTCACCGAGGCATGCCAGCGCATGACGTCGAGGTCGAACATGGTCCATTCGTCGGCAGGCCGGACATGCGTGCCGACCTTCGCCTTTGATTGGATCAGGCCCTTGGCGATCAGGGTCTTCTTGGCTTCGCGTACGACGGTGCGCGAGACGCCGAACATTTCGCACAGGTCAGGATCGAGCGGGATCATCGTTTCGGGCGGGTATTCCCCGGCGACGATGGCGCGGCCCAGCTGCTCCACGACAAAGGCAGTGTGATTGGAGGCGCGATCCGCCCCGACGCCGGCCTGAAGCAGGGTCATGAAGGAACGGCGGAGCCAGTCGCTGTTTTTCGTCTTGTCTGCGTTGCCCACGTCAAGCCTTTCTGAAGGAGGATGAAGGCAAAGAGCAGTCCCCCGATGACAATCTTGGTCCACCAGCTCGACAGGGTGCCATCGAACACGATGTAGGTTTGTATCAGACCCATGATCAGAATGCCAAAAAATGTTCCGGCGACAAAGCCATAGCCTCCGGTCAGGAGCGTGCCGCCAATGACCACAGCCGCGATGGCGTCGAGCTCGACCCCTACGGTTGCAAGGCTGTAGCCCGCTGACGTGTAGAGGGAGAAAACGATGCCGGAGAGGCCGGCGAGACCACCGGAGATGGCATAGATGAGGATGGTGGTCGAGGCGAGCGGCACACCCATGAGTCGGGCGGTCTGCGTGCCGCCGCCCATGGCGTAGACATTTTGGCCGAAGCGGGTGCGATGCGCGGTGACGATGCCGACGAGGAACGTCAGCACCATGAGGCCGCCGATGAGCCGGAAGCGCCCGCCGCCGGGGTCTTTCCAGTAGAGCCCTTGCAGGGTGTCGTAGAACTCATGCGTGATCGGCACGGACTCGGTCGAGAGTACGTAGGCCGCGCCGCGGGCCAGGAACATACCCGCCAGCGTGACGATGAAGGGCGGCATTTCGAGATAGTGGATCAGCGCGCCCATGCTCGCGCCGAAGGCGGTCGAGATGACGAGGGCGAGGGCAAAGGCCATCAGCGGATGGATCGACGTGTCGCGCAGGATCACCGCGAGGAAGACCCCGGTGAAGGCGATGACGGAGCCGATACTGAGGTCGATGCCGCCGGACAGGATGACGAAGGTCATGCCGACGGCGGCGATGCCGAGGAAGGCATTGTCCGTCAGCAGGTTCGCAATCACCCGCGTCGAAAGCATCGAAGGATAGGCGTAGCCGCAGAGCGCGTAGGCGGCGAAGAAGGTCAGCAGCGTGACGATCAGCGGCAGATGGGTGGAGCGGATCATTGCGCGTCCTCCTGGGGCTCGCGGGGCAGGGGGCTTTTGTCCGGTTGCGGCTGTGGCCCGGAGGCGCGGAGCATGTAGAGCGCGGTGCCGATGCGCGGGCTCTGAATGACGAGGATGCCGAGGATCAAGATGGCCTTGATCACGAGGTTGAACTCCGGTGGCAGGCCCGAGAGCAGGATGACGGAGTTCACCGACTGGATGATGAGCGCGCCGATGAGGGACGCGAGGATGCTGAAACGGCCACCCAGCAGGGAGTTGCCGCCGATCACCACGGCGAGGATGGCATCGAGTTCAAGCCAGAGACCGGCGTTGTTGGCATCCGCGCCCTTGATGTCGGCGGCGACGATGACCCCGGCCAGCGCGGCGCAGAGGCCGCTGACGAGGTAGACGCAGACCAGAAGCAGGCGCGAGTTGATCCCGGCAAGACGGGAGGAGCGTTCGTTGATGCCGATGGCCTCGATCAGCATCCCGAGCGCGGTCTTGCGCACGGCGAAGATGATGAGCGCGCCGAGCGCGATCCAGATCAGGATCGGTGTCGGCACGCCCAGCACGGTGCCCGCGCCGAGGTGGATCAGGCCGGGGTTGGAGAAGGTGAGGATCTTGCCCTCGGTAATCAGTTGCGCGATTCCGCGCCCGGCGACCATCAGCACAAGCGTTGCGACGATGGGCTGGATGCGCAGGATGGCGACGAGAAAGCCATTCCACAGACCACAAACCGCCCCGGCGGCGAGCGCGGCAAGAAGGGCGGTGCCCCAGCCGTGGCCGCCGGTGACCGTCGCGGCGGCGGTTGCCCCGGCGATGGCCATGACCGCGCCGACGCTGAGGTCAATACCCTTCGTGGCGATGACGAGCGTCATGCCGATGCACAGCAACGCGACGGGAGCACCTCGGTTCAGAACGTCAATCAGGTTGCCGAAAAGGCGGCCATTGCGGAAGTCGATGTGAAAGAATTCCGGGAAGATCAGCACGTTCAGCAGCATCGCAGCGCCAAGGATCAGCAACTGCGGCGTGACGCGTTTCAGGACGGAGGGCTTGGGGCCGCGCATGTCAGGCAAGCTCCTTGGGGTCTTCGGCCGCGATGGCGCGGACGATGTTCGCAGGGGTGATGGCCTCGCCGCGCAGTTCCTTCACCTGCCGCCGGTCACGCAGGACGATGACGCGGGTGGAATAGGCTACGAGTTCCTCCAGTTCGGAGGAGGCGACGAGCAGCGCCATGCCGTCGGCGCGCAACTGTTCGATCAGGGCGATGATTTCCGCATGGGCGCCGACGTCGATGCCGCGGGTCGGCTCGTCGAGGATGAGGAAATCGGGATTGGTGGCGAGCCAGCGGGCGAGCAGGGCCTTCTGCTGGTTGCCGCCGGAGAGAAGTCGGATGGGCATGTCGAGACTGGCAAGGCGGATGTCCAGGGCGCGGACGTAGCGCTCGGCGATCTCCTCGATCTTCGCCCGGGGGATCGGGCGCATCCAGCCTTGCCGGGCCTGCAAGGCGAGGATGATGTTGTCCCGCACGGAGAGGTCTCCGACGATGCCTTCGGTCTTGCGGTCCTCCGGACAGAGCGCGAAGCGATGGGCGACGGCGTCGCGGGGATTGTTGATTTTTATGTCCTTTCCACGAAGGCGCGTGGTTCCGCTGTCGGAGGGGACGACGCCGAAGACGAGGTTTGCGGTCTCTGTGCGGCCGGAGCCGAGCAGCCCGGCAAGGCCGACGACCTCGCCTTCGCGGATCGTGAGATCGAAAGGCTCGATCATGCCGCGCTTCGACTGACCTTCGATCTCGAGCAGGACAGGGCCGGTTGCGGCTTCGACATGTTTGTGCACGCGGGCCTCCAACTGCCGCCCGAGCATAAGCGTCACGATGTCCTTTTGCGTCACGGTTGTCAGATCGCGGGTGCCGACGACACGGCCATTGCGCAGGATCGTGGCGCGGTCGGAAATCTCGAAGACCTGATCGAGGAAATGGGTGATGAAGACGATGGCGAGGCCGCGGGCCTTGAGCTGGCGGATGACGGAGAAGAGCAGCTGCACCTCGTCGCGATCGAGGCTGGCGGTCGGCTCGTCGAGGATGAGCACCTTGCCGGACATCTCGACGGCGCGGGCGATGGCGACAACCTGTTGAATGGCAACGGAATAGGCGGTGAGCGGCTCGCCCGGGTCGATGTCGAGGCCATAGCCCGCAAGCGACTCGCGGGCGAGGGCGTTCATCCGGCGGCGGTTGATGAAACCGCGCTGGCCCGGCTGGCGGCCAAGATAAAGGTTTTCCGCGACGGTCAGGTTCGGCAGGAGGTTCACCTCCTGGTAGACGGTGCCGATGCCGAGGCGCTGGCTGTCGGCGGTGGACTGCGGGTCGACCGGCACGCCGTCTAGGAGAATCTCGCCCTCGTCCTTCGGATAGGCCCCGGTCAGGCATTTGATCAGCGTGGATTTGCCCGCGCCATTCTCGCCGAGCAGAGCATGGACCTCGCCCGGATGCAGCATCAGCTCGACGTCATCGAGCGCGATGGTTCCGGGGAAGAACTTCGTGATGCCCCGGGCGTGAAGCACCGGCGCGGTTGGGGCGCTGTCGTCTCTCATGGGCGGACCTTAGGCGGGGAAGGGGGCTTTGCCAAAGCAAAGAAAGGGCCGGGCCGAGGAGGGGCCCGGCCAAGGCGGGACGTCCGGGAGAAAAACCGCCCGTCCCGCCGACGGGATCAGTACCCGAGGTCCTTCTTCATGTCGTAGATCGCCTGATTGTCGTCTGCGGCGGTGAAGAGTTTGGATTCCGTCTGGATCCACTTCGCCGGTTCGGTGCCGCTCGCGAGATAGGCTTCGAGCGCGTCGAGCGCCGGACCTGCCATGTTCGGCGTCAGTTCGATGGTGGCGTTCATCTCGCCGTTCGCGATGGCGAGATGCGCGTCGGGCACCGCGTCGATGGCGACGATCTTGATGTCCTCGCCGGGCTTGAGGCCCGCTTCCTTGATCGCCTGGATCGCGCCGACGGCCATGTCGTCATTATGGGCGTAGAGTGCGCATATGTTCTCACCGCCTTCGGCCTTCAGGAAGCTTTCCATGACGACCTTGCCCTGAGACCGGGTGAAGTCGCCAGTCTGGGAGCGGACGATCTGCAGGTTCGGATGGTCGGCGATGGCCTGCTCGAACCCGGTCTTGCGGTCGATGGCAGGGGAGGAGCCGGTGGTGCCCTGAAGCTCCACGATGCGGCAATCGGCCCCGGCCATTTCATCGACCAGCCACTGCCCGGCAACATTGCCTTCGTGCACGAGATCCGAGGTGACGGCGGTCAGGTAGAGCGCCTTGTCGGCATCGACGGTGCGGTCGAGCAGAACGACGGGGATCTCCGCGTCCTTGGCCTCTTCCAGCACTTCGTCCCAGCCGGTCGCGACAACCGGCGCAACAAGAATGGCGTCGACACCCTGTGCGATGAAGCTGCGGATCGCCTTGATCTGGTTTTCCTGCTTCTGCTGGGCGTCGGCGAATTTCAGGTCGATGCCGCGTGCGGCGGCTTCCTGCTTCGTGACGGTGGTTTCTGCCGCGCGCCAGCCGGATTCGGATCCGATCTGCGAAAAGCCGATGGTCATCTCGGCAAAGGCGGCGATGGGCGCAAATGCGATGGCGCTCGCGAGGAGCGTGGTCTTGAGTGTCATGGTCATACCTCCCTTGAGGAGCGTCCTCCCGCTCCTGTGAGTCGATTAAGTATTATTTTATCACTTATGTAAACCCGATTTGCGCGATGCCTGAAATTTTGCCCGGAACAAGGTGCGCAACTGGTCTTCCGCGGTTTCGCACGGGCGATGCGGCTGCGGCAAGATATTGTTGTCATTGGAGTAAATGTCTGTCCCTCCGCGCGGAGGGCGTGCCTCGGGAAACGGTTTTCAAACGGATTGCGGCAGGATGGCGGTATCGGGAAGCCCCGCATCCGTCTGCCTCCGAGCCAGTTTTCTGCCGGATGCGGGGCGATTTTCGGCCTGTCGCCTTCGGCCAGCCTCGCGAGGCAATCCGCAACGAGCGATGACTCGCAGCCTATCTCGGTTGCGGTTCGAGGGGTTTGATCTGCTCCAGGGGGTAGTCGAAAAAGGCCCAGCCGTCGGTGCCATCGGGCAGCCAATAGACGGCCGTGTAGCCCCATTCGACAGCCCGCTTCGCCGCGTTCCAGCTCATCCAGCAGTCTTCGAGACAGAAGAATACAAGGGGCCGGGCGGTGTCTCCATGGGTGACCATGTCAAGCCCGCTGCGGAAGTACGCCGCCGTCGGTTCGGCTATGGCGCCGTAGCCGACGTTCGGCAGCCAGAGGGCGCCGGGAATGGACAGGCGCGGTTTGTCGCGCCAGAGCGTGGCCTCGGGCAGGTTCGCCGGTTTCGGGGCCTGCGGCAGTACGTCGATGAAGGCCGCACCGGCCTGCCAATGCTCATGCGCCTTTTCCGGACCGATCACCGTGGCCCCGGCGAGTGTGTCCGGCACCGGACTGCGGTATTCATCCATCCGGTAGCCGTCTGTTTCCGGGACCTGGGCGAGCACCGGCAGTGCCGAAAGGATCAGCACCGCCGCGAGTTTCATTGCCCGACGTCCATGACCGCGTCGCCCATGTCCGTCACCAGCGGTACGCCGGCATCGGCGAGGATTGTATTGATCTCGTCCTGGTTGCGGCGGATCAGCGAATTTAGCTTGCGTTCCCAGACTTTTTCTCCCTGCCGAACGCCCATGGTGATGCGATAGAACAGCCGGGGCGGCAGGGTTTCGTGGATCAGCGGGATGACCACCATGCCGGGATGATCCGACTTCACCAGAGGACCGCCCAGCGGACCCCAAAGGATCGCGGCGTCGATCTCGCCTTTCTCCAGATCGTCCAGCATGTCGAGCGCGGGACTTTCGATGCGGCGGTCGACGAACAGGTTATAGGGTCTGGCCTTTCCGATCAGCCCGTTTCGGGCCATGTGCGTTGCGGGCGGACTGCCGGCGATGATGCCGATCTTCCGGTCCCTCAGCCGCTCGTCCGACAGGGTCTCGACGGACTTGAGGTCAGAGGTTTCCGGCACGATCAGCGTATAGACCGAGGTGAAGTAATGATTGGTGTTCTGCACCAGCTCGTGACCTTGGGCGTAGGCCATGATCACATCGCACTTCTTTGCCTTGAGCGTCTGGCGCACGAAGCCGGTGGCCTGAGGAAACCAGGTGTATTGTACGGGCAGACCGAGCTTCTCGCCGATCAGGTCGGCGATCCTGTTCTCCCAGCCGCTGCCGTCCATGGAGGACATCGGCGCATTGGCCGGGTCGGCGCAGACCCTGAGTGCGTTGCGGGAGACAAGATCAGAGGTCTGCGCCTGCGCGCCCGGGAGGCCGGACACGCCCAAGACGAGACCGAGCGCCGCAGCCGCCAGGCCTCGCACAGGGTTCCGCACGATGTCAGCCACCCATGCAGGCATTTTCCGTCTCTTTGATCGTTTCCGACTTGGCTTCCTTCTTCGCCGGACGGCCGCGCGGGATCGCGTCCATGCCGCGTGCCTTGAGATAGGTGTAGATGTCGTTGAGGTAGCACATGACGTTGGGGTTGTCGCCGAAGTGCGGCATGACGGAGTTGCCGTTCTGGCGGCCGTTCACCACGACATCGTAGAAGTCGTAATAGTCCATGTGCACGGCGGAATTCTTGATCTTCGGCGCATAGGTCGAACCTTCGCCGTCGGGGCCGTGGCAGACGTGGCATTCCGAGTGATAGCGGCGGAAGCCGGAGAAGGTCGCCCAGTCGACGGTGCCGTCTTCGGAGACCTTGTAGGTCGGGATGCCGTCCTCGGTGAAATACACACCGTCTTCGTCATAGGAGACGGCCACCTGGTCCTGGAAGTCGGCGGGCTTGACCGGCTGATCGCTCCAGCTCTGGGCCTGGGCGAGCGCGGCGGCAGGCAGCACCGTCGCGGCAGCAGCGGCAAGGATGAAATGGGATGCGACGCGCATCATGGGCAGTCACCTTCTGGGAAGTCCGGGGGAAGGGGAGCCGACGCGCGGGGCGCCGGCTCCGTCTTGGTTCTTGATCGAACGGTCAGTTCGGCAGCGAGAAGACGGTCAGCTGGCCGCCGAGCGCGGTGTAGTCGCTGAGCGCGGCATAGCCGCCCACGGCGCCGAGACCGTCGTTCGGATTGGTCAGACCGGCCGCGAGACCGATGCCGGCCCAGCCGCCGACACCCGACAGGATGCCCACGTACTGCTTGCCGCCGCTCTCGTAGGTCATCACGTTGCCGATGATGCCCGAGGGGGTCTTGAACTTGTACAGCTCCTCACCCGAGGTCGCGTCGACCGCTTTCAGGTAGCCTTCGAGCGTGCCGTAGAACACCACGCCGCCGGCGGTTGCGAGAGCACCCGACCAGACGGAGAACTGCTCCGGCAGGGACCACTTGATCTCGCCGGTCTTGCCGTCCCAGGCGATGAAGTTGCCCATACCGCCATGGCTGTCCGGCGCCGGATACATCGACAGGGTCGCGCCGACATAGGGCTGACCTGCGGTGTAGGAGACGCGGAACGGCTCGTAATCCATGCAGACGTGGTTCGTCGGGACGTAGAACAGCTCGGTCTGCGGCGAGTAGGCCGCGGGCTGCTGGTCCTTGGAGCCAAGCGCCGCCGGGCAGATGCCGGTGGAGTTGACGTCCTCGCCGTTCTGCTCGGTGGAGTACTGGGCGACCACAGCCGGACGACCGTAGTTTTCCGACGCCGGGTCCATGTCGACGCCGGTGGTCCAGTTCACCGCCGGGTCGAACTTCTCGGCAACCAGCAACTCGCCGGACACGCGGTCAAGCGTGTAGCCGAGACCGTTGCGGTCGAAGTGCGTGAGCAGCTTGCGCTCGGTGTCGTCGATGGTCTGCTCCGTCAGGATCATTTCGTTGATGCCGTCATAGTCCCACTCGTCGTGGGGCGTCATCTGGTAGACCCACTTGGCCATGCCGGTGTCGATGTCGCGGGCGAAGATGGTCATGGACCAGCGGTTGTCGCCGGGGCGCTGTGCCGGGTTCCAGGTGGAGGGGTTGCCCGAGCCGTAGTACATCAGGTTCTCTTCGAGATCCGCGGAGTACCAGCCCCAGGTGGTGCCGCCACCGATCATCCACTGGTCGCCTTCCCAGGTGTTGGTGCCCGAGTTCTCGCCCACCGGCTGACCGAGGTGCGTCGTCGCCTGCGGATCCATCAGGATGTCTTCGTCCGGACCCATGGAATAAGCGCGCCAGGCCACGGAGCCATCCGCCATGTTATAGGCCGTGACCGAGCCGCGGACGCCGAATTCGCCGCCCGAGATACCGACGATCACCTTGTCCTTGATCGGCAGCACGGTCGCGGTGTTGGTCTCACCCTTGGTCGGATCGCCGTTCTGCGCTTCCCAGACCACTTCGCCGGTCTTGGCATCGAGCGCGACGACCTTGGTGTCGGCCTGGTGCAGGAAGATCTTGCCCTCGCCGTAGGCGACGCCGCGGTTCACCGTGTCGCAGCACATGACCGGGATCACGTCCGGGTTCTGCTTCGGCTCGTACCGCCACAGGATCTTGCCTTCGTTCTGCAGATCCAGCGCATAGACGATGTTCGGGAAGGGCGTGTGGACATACATGACGTCATCCACCACCAGCGGCGAGCCTTCGTGGCCGCGCAGCACGCCGGTCGAGAAGGTCCAGGCCACCTGCAGGTCGCCGACGTTCTCCGCCGTGATCTGGTTCAGTTCGGAATAGCGCTGGTTGGCATAGTCGCCGGTCTGGATCGCCCATTGCTTGGGGTCGTTCATCCGGGCCACGAGATCGTCGTTGGCATAGGCCATCGTGCCCGCCGTCAACGCGATCCCGGAGGTCAGTAGCATCAGCTTTTTCATAAGCTCTCTCTCCCTATGGTGCGGCGGTTGATGCCGCTGAAGTGCAACCCCGAATGAAGGGCTGCGGATGGTTGCCGGTCCGGTCGGTCCTCTCCTCCCTGCCGGACCGGCAATTCTGTGCGCCTTACTCCGCCGGGGCGGGGAAGGTTGCGAGATAGGCGACGACGTCGGCGCGCTCTTCTTCCTTGCGCAGCCCGGCGAAGGCCATCTTGGTGCCGGGCACGTAGTCCTTGGGCTTCTCCAGGAAGGCCATCAGGCTTTCCGCATCCCAGACCGTGCCGTCAGCGCCCTTGGCCTTCATGGCGTCGGAATAGGAGAAATCCGGCTCGTGGCCCACCTGGCGGCCGACGATGCCGTTCAACTCCGGGCCCACCTTGTTCTCGGCGCCTTCGCCGATGGCATGGCAGGCCTTGCATTTGCGGAACACCTTTTCCCCGGCGTCCGGATCACCCGTACCGCCGTGGCTTTCGGCCAGGGCAAGGGTCGGGGTCAGCGTCAGGGCGAGGATTCCGATCAGGGTCTTCATGTGGTCTTTCTCCGTTTCGTTCAGTTGAGGCGTTCCGCATGCCATGCGACATGGTCGCCTGCAAAAGTGTTCACAAAATAGTAGGAGTGGTCATAGCCCTTCTGCATGCGCACGGTCCCGGGCAGGCGGCATTTCGCCATCGTCTGCGCCAGCGCTTCCGGCCGCAGCAGGTCGAGGAACTGGTCCGCCGCGCCCTGGTCGACAAGGATGTCGCCTTTCCAGCCATGCTCCTCCAGCAGCAGCGTGCTGTCATACTCCGACCAGCCGGTCTCGTCGTCGCCGAGATAGGCGCTGAGCTGCTTGCGGCCCCAGTCCGACTGCGTCGGGTTGGCAATGGGCGCGAAGGCGGACAGGCTGTCGAACAGCGCCGGATTGCGCACCGCGATGGTGATCGCGCCATGCCCGCCCATGGAGTGCCCGGTGATGCCGTGACGGTCCTGCACCGGCAGGTGCTCCAGCACGATGGAGCGCAACTCGTTTACCACGTAGTCGTACATCCGGAAGTTCGCCCGCCACGGATCGCGGGTCGCATTGACATAGAAGCCCGCGCCCTGACCGAGGTCATAGGCCTCGTCATCGGCAATTCCCTCGCCGCGCGGCGAGGTGTCCGGAAAGATCACGGCCAGCCCATGCTTGGCGGCATGCTCCTGCAGCCCCGCCTTGGTCATGGCGTTCTCGTGGGTGCAGGTCAGGCCCGAAAGATACCATAGCACCGGCACCGGCCCGTCCTCCACTTGCGGCGGCAGGTAGGCAGCGAAGGTCATGTCGCAGCCGCAAGTATTGGATGGATGCCTGTAGACCCGCTGCGCCCCGCCGAAACTGCGGTTTTCCGAGAGGAGATCGAGCGTCATCGCTCAAAACTCCACGACGGCGCGGATGGATTTGCCCTCGTGCATGAGGTCGAAGCCGTGGTTGATCTCCTCGAGCTTCAGCTTGTGGGTGATCATCGGGTCGATCTCGATCTTGCCGTCCATGTACCAGTCGACGAACTTCGGCACGTCCGTCCGCCCCTTCGCGCCGCCGAATGCCGTGCCTTTCCAGACCCTTCCGGTCACCAGCTGGAACGGCCGCGTCGAGATCTCCGCCCCCGCGGGCGCCACGCCGATGATCACCGACACGCCCCAGCCGCGGTGCGAACACTCCAGCGCGTCGCGCATCACCTTGACGTTGCCCGTCGCGTCGAACGAGTAGTCGACGCCGCCGATCTGGTCGGCGCCGCGCTTCGTCAGGTTGACGATCTCCTGCACGGTATTCTCTACCTTCGAAGGATTAACAAAATGCGTCATGCCGAATTTCTTCGCCATTTCTGCTTTGGAATCATTGAGATCGACGCCGATGATCATGTCCGCGCCGGCCATGCGCAGGCCCTGGATCACGTTCAGGCCGATGCCGCCGAGGCCGAAGACCGCCGCCGTTGACCCAATCTCAACACCTGCCGTGTTAATCACGGCGCCGATGCCGGTGGTGACGCCGCAACCGATGTAGCAGATCTTGTCGAAGGGCGCGTCCTCGCGGACCTTGGCGAGGGCGATTTCGGGCATCACGGTGTGATTGGCGAAGGTCGAGCAGCCCATGTAGTGGTAGATCGGCGTGCCGTCGAGCATCTTGAAGCGGGTGGTGCCGTCCGGCATCAGGCCCTGGCCCTGCGTGTTCCGGATCGCGGTGCACAGGTTCGTCTTGCCCGAGAGGCAGGACGGGCACTGGCGGCACTCGGGGGTGTAGAGCGGGATGACGTGATCGCCGGGCTTGAGCGTGGTGACCCCCTCGCCGACCTCGACGACGACGCCCGCGCCTTCATGGCCGAGAATGCAGGGGAACAGCCCCTCGGGATCGGCGCCGGAGCGGGTGAATTCGTCGGTGTGGCACAGGCCGGTGGCCTTGATCTCGACCAGCACTTCCCCGGCCTTCGGCCCGTCCAGCTCGACTTCCATGATCTCAAGCGGTTTTCCCGCTGCAAGGGCAACGGCGGCTTTCGTTCGCAT